>NZ_JAEDCO010000012.1 GCF_016294135.1 Methanobrevibacter ruminantium | reverse complement strand
GTACTGCTAATAGAAATATTAGCTAAAGACTGTGGGGGACAACCTATAAAATAAGATACAATTTCATTATCTAAAAACACAGACACATTATTATTTAATTTTAAATCAAAAATATGTGAAGACTTGCCTAATGCTAATTTAGAAACATAAGAATTATTTTCATTAACTAAGTTATCCTCAGAATCATAATAATTACAGGACATATCAAAGATAATATCACAATCAGGTACATATCCCCAAATAGAAACATCCTCTCCTAAATTATTATGAGTCAAATCCGCTAGAAAAGAACAATTCTCAGCAAAAAAGTTTTTAATTTTATACTCATCTGCATAAATACTTAAAACCAAATAAGACTCATAACTAACATTTGAATTATTGGTAAAATACAAATCACAATTATTTTCACCTAAAGATACATTATTATGGCCCCACCAATTATTAGAAGCATTAGCAGAACCATCAATTATAAAAACTCCAAAATTATAATTATTGGAAATTCTATTAAAATTCACACTAAGATTGAATGATGAAACATTAGAATAAATGCCCCAATCATTATCAACAATTACATTACTAATAATACTATTATTAATGCCATCAATAACAATAGCAAACTCATTTAAAGCAAAGGAATTATTAAAAAGCACATTATTTGCCCCTTCTAACCCTATAGCTTTTGAATTATTATAAATTCTATTATTTGCAAAATAATTATTAATTGAATTATTAATACATAAAGCGAAAGAACCATTAACAAAATTATTCTCATAAAATACAGAATTAACAGAAGAGTTTAAAAAAATACCATATCCATAACCCAAATTACAATGAGTCAATGAAGAGATAAATCCATCTTTAACTTTATTAAATTGATTAAAATAATTATCAATAAAAGAGTAATTTTCAATATTATTCAATAGAATAAAAGCACTAGAATTGCCTAAAAAACTATTAGATAAAATAGAATTATTATATGAAAAATAATAACTTTCACCAAAATCAAGAATTGAAATTCCATCACCCATTAAGAAAATATTATCAACAATTATGCAATTAGAAGAGCCATTAAGATTAATGACAACCCCCTCATCAAAGTAATTAAAAACAAACCCTTCAATAAATATATCATTAACCCCATTTAAAGATAATAAGAAATTAGGATAATTAGTAGTCCAATTAACATGATGATAATCACAAGATCTTAAGTTAACACTTTTATTTAAAACCGCTGACTCATTTAAGTTGCAACTAATCTCGATAACATCACCAACAGAGGTATCTGCATCATCAATAGCATCTTGAACAGTACTAAAAACTTTACCCGTGTTTAAATTAACTATCAAATTTCCAAAGAAATAATTAATAGAAATTACATCACTGATATGGCCATATTTATCGCTAGCAAAGAAACTTAAAGTAGTTAAAGTAGATTGGTTAGAAACAAATATGGGATGATTATATATTAAACTTTCAGTAGTGGGCAAACTGCCATCTAAAGTATAATATATTAACATATCATCATCTATACTGGAAAAAGAACTTAAATTAACATAAAATGATTCTTGATAAATGCCTGAACCATAATTTGACCAAACTAAAGGAGAAGAATTGCCAATGACAAAACTATAATTATAGATGGAACTATTAAAATCATATAGAGAACAATAAACTAAAAGGTCCCAGACTCCTTCTGTCAAATTATAACAAATACTATTGTTAAACTTATTCCAACTTGAACCATTATCAAAACTACAAAAAATAATTGCACCTTCAAATGAAGAGAAATTAACTAACAAATTAGAAGTATTATAAAAACCACTATCATAACTTGTAGAAATAGTAATATCCTCTTCATTATCCACAGCAAATAAATTAAAAGATCTATAAGTACTTAAATAATTCCGATCTCCTTTAAAATACAAAATTACCTCATGCAAACCTTCAGATAAACTAAGGGGCAAGTGAACCTCGCCATAATCATTGGTAAAAGAATCGTATCTAATGCCATCTATAATCATAATAATTTCTTTATTAATTAAATTAGTTAAATTACTCTTTAATCTAGCAATAGAATGGTTAACATTTAAATTATAAACACCATCAGATGCATTAAACTCAGAAAAACTTAAATAGCATTGACTAGTTACTACTAATATTTTATTACTTATAATACTACAATGATTTGTAGCACTAAGTATATTAGCAGTGACTTCCGAGTTATTTGCATAAAAAGTATTATTTATTACATTACAATAAGAACAATGAAAAATCTTGAAGCCATATCCCTTTTCAACGTAAACATAATTATTTAAAATTGAGCAATTATTAGCAAATTTTAAATTAAAAACATTGGATCCTGTAAAATTAAAACCGTCTATAATTACATTATCACAAACAATATTTACAATTGATTGGTCATTTATTCCATACCAATTTACAGGCTTATGACTGCAAGCTTTTAAAATAACTTCTTTATTTATATTTACAGGACCAAAAATATCAGTACTTACCCATATAACATCCCCATTAGAAGTACAATTATCATCAATTGCCTCTTGAACATTGTTAAAAATTTTTCCACTATTCAAATTAGCAATTACATCCCCAAAGAAATAATAAACATTAACAATATTACTTCTAGAACCATACTTATCTATAGCAAAGAACCTCAAGTTAGTAAAATTGGAGCTATTAGAAACATAAATAGGATAAGAATAAACACTACTATTTACATTAGGCAAACTGCCATCATAAGTATAATAAATCAAGGGGTATTCATCATTACTATCTTCAGCAAATAACTCCACAGAAAAGGAATCGTTATAAATGCCTGATTCATAACTGGCCCAAACATTAGGTGGAAGATTACCTACTAGAAAATTTTTTTGAACTGTTGAACTATTATAACCATTTAATGAAGTATAAGTCTTTAAAGTCCAATTACCATCCATTACTGTGCAAGAAACATTATTTAGGCTTTCATTCCAACTAATTCCATTATCCCAACTATAAAATATGGTTTCGCCGTGTAAAACTGAAATGGAAACAGTTAAATTGGAATCATTATAAATGCCACTATCATAATTAACAATAGGGCTGGCAACACCTATAGAATAAGTTACAGTGAGACCAGATGATTCATAATATTCATCTCCAAAGAATGAATAAAAGCAATTCCAAACACCTGGGGGATGTGCAATTACACTTATTCTTCCTTCTTCATCTGTTACTCCATGAGGGGCATGATTCAATATAAGATAAACACTTTTATTTTCCAAAATATTGTCTTTATTATCTTTAACTTTTACAAAAATCTTATTATCCTCACCATAGGTAAGATTCAAGCCATAAGCATAAAGACTAGTTGGGATTTTATTGACTATTACTGTTACAGTTTTATTGCAGGAGGCATTTACTTTATCTCCTGCAAACTTGATGAGGCAAGAATAGGAACCGGGATTCAAATTAGGCAAAGATAAAGTTGCCTTGCCGCTAGAATCAGTAGTTCGAGAATAAGTGACGCCATTGATTATAAAGCTCAAGGATTTGCCTTTAATGGCTTTGTTGCTGCTGTTTTGCAAAGTAGCAACTAGATTTATAGAATCGTTATAATAACAAGCCAGATTATTTGCAGTTATTTTAGTATTCCATTTTTTAACATTGATGGTCACTGTTTTATTTGATGCGGCATATGCAGAATTCCCTGCAAACTTGATAAGGCAAGAATAGGAACCTGGATATAAGGTAATTCCATTGGTAATGCCCAAAACTACTTTTCCATTGGAATCGGAAGTACGGTTATAAGTTTTTCCATTTACTTTGAAAGTAACCTTCACTCCTTTGATAGGGGTGTTGGAAGTGGTTTTTATATAAGCGATTAATTTGCTTCCATCATAATAATCCATATTCAAATTAGAAGCAACAATCTTGGTTTTAGTCTTTGTGCCTTTTGTGCTAACAGACCCTCCATCAACAACAGAAGATTTGTTCACAACTGGAACATCACTAACATATCTTCTTGGACTAGAACTATTTGTTAAAACATCTTCTTTATCTGATTTATTATTTGATGAAATATCTGATTTTAAATAAAGTTTATCTACATAATCATCATCAATTTCAACATTTCCATTACAATCAACATTTAAAGAACTGGAAATTGAACCAGCACCCATTTCATCAGGAACATAAACACTATCAGAATTATCAATAGCAAAAACAGAACCTAAACAACAGAAAAACAAAAACAACACAACAAATAAAAATAAAAACCTTCCATATAATTCCATAAAATCATAACCCTCAATAAATAAAAATTAAAAAATAAAGAAAAAAATTCACCTAATGCTTAGACATGAAGTCCAATACTGCATCAGACAATACATCCAAATTAGATAAATACTCCTCATACCATCTGTTTCTAAGCTTTGAAATAAGGTAAGCCACTGCACCTGATCCAATACCTACAACAGTTGTATCGAATGCTACAATCAAGGATTGTGATAATGTGTTTACGTCCCCGGAACCAAGTGCTGCAAGACCTGTTCCAAGTGGAATCAAGGTACCCATCAAACCTAAGGTAGGTCCAATACGGGTGATGATATCAGTCACTTCAAGAGACTTGTCTGTCAAGTTTTCCTCATTTTCAATCAATTTACGAGCAAATGCCTCTCTTGAAGCATCAGTCAAGTTTTCTGTGCTTGCTATCTTTACCAAAAGATTCTTTTGAGCTTGTGGAAGTGGAGAGCCATTGATTTTTGCCTTCAATGAATCAACAGAATCTGAAGCGGACATATCCAAAATCAGATTGGAGACCTCATCTACAGAAACCCTTGTTCTTGAGGTGTATTCGTAAATGAGTCCACCTAATGAAACCACTACAACCACTACAAAAATCAATAGTATGATAACTACCGGTATCAAAAGACTTTGTGAAATCAAGTTAAGTCCAGTGGTTAAGAAGTCACCACCGGGAATTGCCATTGCCATTAAATCACCTATAAATAAATATCAATAAATATAATTTTTTTTAAATAAATAAAACTATTTTAACTTATTTTAACCTATTGTTTCTCTTTTTGAATAATGCTCCAATGCCTAAGCAAATAGCTAATATTACTATAAGACCTATTCCTGCATCAACTGGCATTAAAGTCAGTTGTGTAGATGGATACTCAAGCACCTGGCTTATTGTAGGCACAAAGAATCCAAATACAATGAATACGAATGCAAAGATCACCATCATGCTTCCATAAATGATTGGATAGTGTGTAACACGATAATCTTCAATGAAATCTGAAAACCTATAAGCTATGACGCTTATTAACATCAATAAAACCGCTATGATGATAGCCAAATGAACTGTTGAGATAGTCATTGAGAAATTGGCTGTGTCAAATACAAAGCTTGGAGACAATGCTGCAGATGACATTAGAAGCAATCCATAGGATACTGGTATGAAATCAAAGTACAATAATCCCTTTAAAATATTGTCATATTGCTTTTCTTTTTGCCAATAATAGAAAGTGAATATTCCTAAAATCAAGGCAATGATTGCCATGAATATATAGAAGAAGAAATTATTCACTGTCAATCCTATTAAACTTTCATAAAATGGGCTTAATGCAATTATTATTAAAGCGATTGCTATGGAAATCAGCAATGAAATTATCAAATGTTTCCTTAAGTCATTCTTAAAGAAATTGGATAACAATCCAGTTCCAATTCCCAATAAAAGAACTGCTGCTAAAATAATTGCGCCAAATAGACTAACCAATAGATTCATCCTATCACAATTTTATTAATGTTTCTTAAGTTCAATTTTTTTATAAATTATTATTCAAAAACAATAGAAAATGATAAGAGAATTAGCCCTCTACCATAATCAGATTACCCGTTTTCGAATCCTTGTAAACTTTACCCTGTTCTACATAACCTTCTCCAGAGCTGTTTGAAGTGTCTGGAGTTTCGTTTAACTTTTCACCTTGTGTTACATTAGTGATGTCCTTGATTGACTCCATGGTAGCCTGTCGCTCCTCTGGAGACATGTCACTGAAAATAACACTTTGCAAGTTCCAGCCTATAACAGCAAAAATCAGGAATCCAAGTGCAAGAACAAGCATTGCATCAACAAGGTTTGTTGTTCCAGCCATAGGATCCTCTTCCTGTCGTTTTCGGCGTCTAGATTTCTTTCTAACCATTAGAAAACCTTCTTTAAAGTAATAAAAGAATAATTATGAAAAATTTTTTTAATAAACCTGAATTAAAAATTTTCACTATACTATAATATATAAAAAAAGATTTATAAGTTTATCTAACCAGTTTGAGAAAATATAAAGTAAAATTTAATGAAAAATAGTGTTTTGATTAGAAAAATGCTTTTCTAATCTTCTAAAATGTAGTCTAAAATAAGCTTAGATGAATTTGGCTTAAATTCACCGAATTGGAATTTCAAGAACTCATCCATCTTCTCCAATCTGAAGTCCTCTTCCTTGATTGCTTCTATCAATTCATCGATATTGTAAACTATCCTTCCCGGAACCATTTCCTCATAATCAAAGTAGAATCCACGTTCCTTGTAAAGATAATCCTCTAAGTCATAATCAAATAGTATTGCAGGCTTTTTCAAGATAGTGTAATCCACCATGATTGAAGAATAGTCCGCCACTAAAATGTCAGCCAAAATTAGAAGCTTTTGCTCATCCTTGAATCCAGTGAAGTTGATTATATCATACCTATTGGTCAAATCCTCCAAATCAATGTTGTGCTCCTCATCACAGAATCTCTTATAATTAGGATGAAGACGAATGGCTAAGGCATATTCATCACCTAATTCATTAAGGAACTTTTCTACATCAAAGTAAGCGAAAACAGCATTGTTTTTAGGATCTTCCCTAAATGTAGGTGCATAAAGAACCAGTTTCTTACCCTTAAGCTGTGGATAATCCTTTTCAAATGATTCCCTTAAGTTGGACAAATAATCATCAGACAAGTGTTCCTCATCATAGAAGTCATTTCTAGGAACTCCAAATGGCTTGACCTTTGACTTGTCAACATAGAAGTTGCGGGCATAGATATCCGCTACATTTTCACTGCTTACAGACACCAAATCAATCTTAGGAGCAAACATCTCCATTATTTTCTTATCCTCATCATTTAAAAGATCATAACCGAATTTCTTGAAGAGTCCTGTTCCATGCCATAATTGCACCCATTTCATGCCTTCCACATTCATGAATGCAAGAGGGAAGAAATTATCAACCAAAAATACGTATTTTGAACTTGCAAAGTCGCGGATATTACTAAATGACAAGGAATCCTTAGGAATGAACTTGTATTCATAATTCTTTCCTGCATTGTTCCTATTGTCCAGTTCCTTTGCAATATATTCCAAATTAGCTTCAAATGAGTGGTTCTTGTTTGTTAAAAGCGTTATCTTATTATTCTTTTGTGGAAATTTCCTAAGAATATTGAATATTTTTGCATATATCTTATGTTTTTCATACACTTTAATGACCTCTTTGAAGCTATTATTGATAAAAATAATTGATAAAAAAATTTTTTATATATTTAATTCTATTTAACTAATTTTATATACTTTTAGATATTTTAGAGGAATTTGGTTAAGTTCTAAAATAAATAATATTATAACAAATTAAATACAAACTAATAATAGTATAAAAAATATGAAATGGAATTTGATAACATGGATGTGAAAAACAATATCATACTTGCAATGGACTTAATGGATTTGAATGAAGCGGAAAGGGTATGCGAATCAATCAACGAGTACATTGATACAATAAAGATCGGATATCCATTGACCCTTGCTGAAGGATTGTCAACTATTGGATTCTTTAAGGATAACTTTGATTATAAGGTAATTTGTGATTACAAGGTAGCAGACATTCCAGCTACCAATGAAAAGATATCTAACCAAACCTTTGATGCCGGTGCAGATGCAATCATATGTCATGGATTTGTAGGTTCAGACAGTGTAGATGCATGCAAGACATCTGCAGAAGACCATGGCGGGGAAGTATTCCTCTTAACTGAAATGTCTCACCCCGGAGCAATCAAGTTCCTCCAGCCTAATGCAGATGAAATAGCAAGAATGGGTGTTGAAATGGGAATAACCAACTATGTAGCACCATCCACAAGACCTGAAAGATTATCTGAAATAAGGGATATAGTTGGAAAAGATGCATTCATGATTTCTCCAGGTGTAGGAACCCAAGGTGGAGACCCAAGGGAAACATTGAAATACTCCAATGCATTGATCATTGGAAGATCCATTTACAATGCAGAAGACCCTGAAAAGGCAACTAAAGACATTGTTGATTCAATACAATAAGTAATAAATTATAAATTAAATTAATTTTAATAAATTAATAATTCTATTTCATATTTCAGTTAAAAAGGTGTAAATTTGTTTAATATTAGTTTAGCTTTATCCTATTTCTTTTCTGGCTTCTTTATGAAGCTTTCAGATGATGAATATGATGAAAAGTCAAATAAGGCAATAGCTATTCTGCTTGGAATAGTCTGCGGACTCTTTACAGCTTATGCATGCTCAATCGATTTGGATGCAGCTTGCATCTTCATAGCAATTCTTATCGGAAACATCTTGGCTTTTAAGGTTGATGGAATTCATCATATCGCAACAATGGCTTCATTTATCATAGCATTCCTATTTCTTGGATTGCAATCTTTCACATATCTTTCCATTATCACAATTATAATCTGCATGATTGGAGCCATAATCGATGAGATAGGAAACGATAATGAGAAAATCTATTCAAAAAGCAAGTTTCTAGAGTATTTCTTCGATTATAGGTTTGCATTAAAAGTAGTGATTCTATTGCTTGTTTTAATTGGATTATTGAACATTTGGAGCTTTATCTATTTCCTATGCTTTGAAATAGCCTATGAAATAGCAAGATTATTGTTTGAAAATTATATCGCATAACTTTTTTTATTTCAAATAAATTCTTTTAACTCCTTTTATTTTATCAAAATCAGAATCAAATGAAGTTATTTGATTAATATTATAATTCTGCATAGTATTTAGGATAGTGCAGTCTGAAAAATTAACTGAAAAATTATAATACTCAAAAATATCAAATGAATCAAGGTAATCATCTGAAGTTAAAAAATCAATATTAAAAGAAAGCAATAATTTTTTTATATGATTTAAATCATAATGAGAATTATTTGAAGTTACACTGTTTAAAACCTCATTAAAAACAGTATTATTGATTATTTTATTTTCATCACCCAAATAAGGTTTCAAAAGGTGAGATTTATAATATAATGAATCATTTTTTAAAATTAAGCCTATTAAATAAGTGCTATCTAAAAAAATCATTGAACACCTCACTTATAGCTATCCTTTTTTAATTTAATAGCATTAGTAATATATTTGCTTTCAACTAATCCTGCTAGTTCATTTGAAACCCAATCTCCTTCAAGCAAATCATGATCTAAAATCTCAAAAATTTCTTCAGGAGTCATACCTCCTTCACATTCATATTTTCCATCTTCATTTAAGCCATGAAATATATAAGAATTTAGCAAATAATGTTCGCTAAACCCAGTTTTTTTAGATCTAGTCTCCAATCTCCTTTTAAGATCTTCATCAATATCCAATGTAGCCCTAGGGGAGTCTTCTACTGATTTTTTAGAATTATAATTGTTTTTAGAAGTATCAATATACCTTTTTATTAAAGGAATTCTTTGAACTACAGCAAGAATATTGAAAAGATTAATTCTACTTAAATCCATATTAACACAACATTGAATTGATAAAAAATTTTAAAATTACTGGTTATACTATTTAAAATAATATCTTAAATTAATTATATTTAAATATAATGATTAAATAATTCTTATTTTACAATATAAAGTAAATATTATCATTATTTTAGAAAAATAGTTAAATATAGTAAACTATACTTAAAATAAAAAATTATCATAGGTTTAAAAACTTAAAAAGAGAATGAAAAATGATAATGTAAATAAAAAAAAGAAAAAAAGAGATTAAGTCTTAACCATAACTTAATCGATTCTATTCAATGCATCAGCCACTATCAATGGGAAAATGATAGTCACATCACCAATGACAGTAACTAAATTGGATCCATGCTTTGCCTTGGACCATGATTTTGCCTCTTCTAAAGGAGCACCGCTTAAACTACCGGTTTCAGGCCTGTCCATAGTTATTTGAAGGCCTGCATCTATTCCTCCCTTCAAAAGGTTTGAAGCAAGGGTGTAATGCTTTGGAAGACCTCCACCTAACATAACTGCACCAATCTTTTCAGACTCAAATACAAGGTCTGACAAGTAATGCATGTCTCCAACAGCATCCACTACGAGAGTGTGGTCCTGTGTAAACATCCATAACTGAAGACCGAACATGCTGTCAATGAGCCCTGGAGCAAAGATTGAAACATCATTCAATGCAGCTTGCCTGAGGATTGAATTATCATCATCAATCAAAAGACCAACTTCCTTCAAAAGCCTTTGAATGGAAATTATTCCATTATCCTCATCATTATCCAACTTTTCGCTGATGATTTCAAATATCTTGGTTATCTCGCTTTCAAATAGTTCAAAGTCTTCCCCTTGAGTGTAAACATCAGCAATTCGGCCTATTCCAGCATCATTAAGCTCTTCATCATTGGTTCCAAGGTCCCTATAATGCCTGCCTCCAAAGGCTTCGAGAAGATCGTGAGTGATATTAGCTCCGCTTGTCATCAATACCTTGATTCTTTTTTCCCTGATTAAATCAGCAACGATATTGCGCATTCCCCCAGGAACCAATGGACCACCTAAACTCATGAAGATGTCCATATTCTCATCATTAATCATGTCAACAAGCAAATTAGAAGCTCTAGCAACTCTTCCAGCTCCTAAAACGCCTGATTTGTCAAACTGTTCAATCAGTTCACTAACAGTCATTTCCTTCTTTAATTTCAATTGATCAACTTTCATATAATCCACACTTAAAAACTAAAATAATAAAATAATATTAAAAAATTTAAAGAAATAAAAAATAAAAAATAATAGAAGAAATGAAAAAAAGACAATTTTTCTTCTAATTGATTTAAAATTAAATTTCATCTTCCAAATCGTTATCATTCAACAATGGGAAATTGTTTAGATTTGTAATCTTTTCAATCAAGTCAGTACGGGTAACAACACCGATAGGAGTGTAATCATCATCAACTACAATCAATCTGCTTATTCCAAACTTATACATCTTGTAAACAGCAGAGGCTATCTTTGTATCCTTATCAATGAAGAACAAGCGCTTGGACATTATATCCCTAACGTCTTCATTTTCCTTTCCTTCAGCCAATGCCTTTACAATATCCACCAATGAAACCATACCAATAGCTACACCTTCGGTAATTACTGGCGCTCCATCGATATTGTTTTTAGAAAGCAAGCATGCAGCATCCTTAATTGAATCTCCAGGCTTTAGATAAATCAAATCCAATGTAGCTATCTCATAAACGGAGTTTTTAGGAATGCTTCTTATAGTGCTGATATCCAAGAGGAGGATATTGTCCATATCGTCCCTTCCTACGATTTCACCAATAACACCAAGGTTATTGACAGGAGTAGGACCTACACGGATCACATCTCCTACATGCAAATCCTTAATGCTTCCTAAAACCTTAATGACAGCTTCACATTCACCAGGGTGCGGTACACTTGTAAACTCAATCTTAGCTACTGAAACATCCTCTAACTTTTTGTTTTCCTTATAGACAGGAACTTTAGCATTGCTGTATGAAACTGAAATGTTTAATGTATGGTATGCTTCAATAGTAGGCTTATAGCCACCACGAGGTCCTGGCACTCCCTTTACAAGACTTAAGCTTCTAAGGGATTGCATCTGATTTCTGATGGTACCTGGGTTTCTGTTCATCACTTCAGCAATGTCTTCACCCTTAATGGACTTGCCATCTGAATTTTGATACAAATTAATTAAAGTCTGTAAAATTTCCTTTTGTACAGAAGTCAACATTTTAGACACCTAAATGTAAAAATATAAGCATTTTGCAATTAAAACACTTAACCAATTTAAATTAACAGTCAGATTTTGAAAATATCATTATAAATAAGAACCATAATGATAAATTCAAATAAATTATAATGATTTATCATCATTTAACATTATTATTTACTGATTTATACATTATTATATAAAAAGATATTGTTTTTTTATTAAAAATCATTATAAATAAAATATGTAATTATCATGTTTTTAATGTATAATTCTTAATTTATCATGACTAATTAAATTAAATTAAATAAGAGAAAAAACAGTTATTTAAGAATAAAATGACTAAAAAGAGAAAAATAAGATAAATTAAATAAAAATAAAATAAAATAAAATAAAATAAGATAAAAATAGAATAAAATAAGATAAAAATAAAAAAGAAAAAGGATTTGGAAATCAATCCAAATAAATTAGATTACATATTGCTTTACATCACTTCTTATAATTGAAGAAGCGCCTAATGCCCTTATTCCATCCAACATTTCAGGGAAATGCTCTTTAGGAATCAAGACATTAATCTGTGAAAAGCTTGATCCTTGATTGACAGTTGGCTCTGCACTGCAGAACTTGTTTTCAACCAAATAATTTGAAACCTTTTCAATGGATTCGTTTGCAATATTGAATTTTACATCAAAGTATTTCCTTGCAGTTACAGCACCCAATAACTGTTCATAAATCATTTTAGCCTTTGCCATCTTCTCTTCATCACAGCTTATTCCAGCATACAATCCTGCTGAAGAATGCAAAATGGTTTCAAGCTCCTTAAGACCTGCTTTTCTTAAGCTGCTACCGGTTTGAGTGTTGTCTACAATCAAGTCAGCACCTTTAGCAATGTAAACTTCTGTAGCACCGTCAGAATTGATAACCTGAACCTTCTTATTGTCTCCATCCCTTAATCCTCTCACTTGCACATATGGGCTGGCATCACCATAGATTTCCTGATATGCCTCATTTTCCATAATGTGCTTTCTGGTTAGGTTAGGATACTCTGTAAAGCATAAGATTGGAGTGTCCCTATCCTTGTTAGCCCTAAAGAATTCAGATAAGTCATTATAAGGAGATTCCTTAGGAACAGCTACAATCAAACGGGTTTGGCCATAGTTCAAGTCCCCAATTTTAGTTATATCGTTTTCACTTAAAACAGACTCTTCCAAAACCCAGTCCTCTCCAACGATAGCTATATCCACCATGCCCCTGTTCAATTCTACAGGAGTACTTTGAGGACGAGTCAAAAATGCACTTATCTCTTCATCATTAAGAATATCAATTTCATAAGATTCATTTCCAGGGTCATACCCTCTTACTTCATAACCTGCATCTACAAATAATTGATGGGTATTTCCTCTGTTTACATTATTTAAACTGCCTTTAGGCAATCCAATTGTTATTTCCACCATAATATCAACTAAAATAATTAATAAGAATTTAAATTAACTTTATTTTAAAAAATAAATATAAATCATAAGATTTCAATTATACTCTATTATTAGGAATATATAAATCTATTTAATCATTCCTCTTCCTGATAGGAACCGTTATACTCACCTGAACCTTCAACTGGATAAACAACAGCTTGAGCTATCCTATCCCCAGATTTGATCTTATATTCAAAATCACCATGATTGTAAATCATGAACATCAAGGTTCCATAGAATCCTGGGTCTCCAACTGCTGTCTGAACAGAAACAAAAGACCTGAGCAAGGTAGACCTTGGCAAGTAGAGCATGGTGTATCCCTTAGGAATCTTCACCTTACGCTTTATTGAAGCCAAATAGGCAGTATGAGGTTTTAATGTATAAACAGGACCTTCTAAAGCCTCAATTTCTGGAAGGTTTTTCTCATTGTCAATCAATGAACCTCCAGATTTCTGAATGAATATCTCATCAAGTTCCAAGTCTATTCCAGATGGCTGAACCAAATCCTCAAAGTCTGGAAAGAGTTTTTTAAGTTCGATTTCACCAAGCATTTTATCACATCAAAAAATAAAAATAAAAATAAAAATTTTGTCATATCAAAAATATAAAAAATAAAGATTAATATTAAAATATTAATCTGTAGCATTTAAAGTATTGTTACCTAATTTAAATGTCAATTCACCAGTACCGTCATCATTGACTTTCAACTCATCACAATGTGGATTCAACACATTTACCAATGCCTTACCGGATTCTGCATCCATGAAGTGCGGCAAATAGTTGGATAAGTATGTTGGATAAAGGGTTACAGTACAATTATCCTCATGCAAAGCCAAATTCAAGAAATATGATGTGTGAGTAGCAGGATTTGACTGGTCAAACATGAAATTACCTAAATTGTAGAAAATAGGTTTTCCATTGTACATCTCCACACCTTGGGTTACATGAGTGTGTGAACCGATTACAATATCTGCACCGTCATTGATGAGCTCATGGGATATCTTTTTCTGGTTTTCATTAGGGCTTCTGCTATACTCGTTTCCATAGTGAAGATATGCGATAACAATGCTTGAGCCATTATCATGAGCTTCCTGAACTTGTTTTTGGGCAAGCTCTGAATCATATGCTGAGTATCCTGAACTGTTAGCTGTTGCAGGATCCATTACTCCCCTATATTCCTGAAAGTTATCTGCATCCATATAGTTCAAAATGGTTACCTTTCTATCGCCACAGTCAATGCTTACAGGTGCTGTCGCTTGAGAGACATCATTTCCTGCACCCATAACATAAATGCCCGCATCCTTCAGGTTCTTGATGCTTTCATTCATACCTGCTTCACCATAATCCAATGCATGGTTGTTTGCCTGTGATGCCACAACCTTATCGTTTGCATTTGCTAATAGGTAAGTGTACTTAGGGTTTGCCTTTAATGGAACATCCCCTTTCACTGCATGGGATGAAGTGGTAACAGGGTTTTCAAAGTTTACAAGCAAGACATCTGCATTCTTGGTTACATTCTCTACAAATCTGAATGGGCTTTCGCCAGAGTCTAAAACAGCAGGCATCTTACGGCCAAACATGACATCTCCAGTGACAGCAATTGAAACGTCATCATGACCTAAATCATATTGCCCCTCATCCATCCCCAATAATATTGTTCCACATATAGATAGGGCTAAAAGAATTAGAAAAATTACAATTAAAACTGAAAAAAACCTTTTTTTATTCATCATATCACTGAAAATAATTGTCTTTATTAAATTTTAATTTGTAATTATTCTTAAATAAATATTATTATAGATAATTATTTCAATAAATTCAATACATAATTCTTCTCTAAATTAACCATAGCACATATCTCATCTAAAGTAAAACCATTTTCCAATAAATTATTTATAATTTTAGCTTCACCTCTACTCATAATAGTGTCAACAGTTCTATGATACAAGTCCTTCTTCATTTCAATCAGCTCCATTAGCTTTTGTGCCTCATACTCATCATCAACAAATTTTCTTACATACATCTCTAAAAACATTTTTAAATCATATAGTTCATTTCCATCCATATTTTCTATACAGTTGACTAAAGTGGCTATTTCCCATAACAATTCAACCACTGATTTATCAGACTTCATAAAAATAATTGTTTCTAAATCAGCAATATCTTCATTATTCACTTCATTATTCTTTATTCTTTGTTTTATCCTATTTAAAGTTTTATTTCCATCAATAGACTTTAACGATTTAATATAAATAGTAAACTCGTTAAATAAATTCCATTTTCGCCTAATAACCCTATCCTGTTCTTCTACAGTGCTTATAACGTAAATATGCACATTTTTACCTTCTCGAAGATGAGTCAAAACTGCATATTTCATAAACCTGTCGACATCATCTTCAGTTACAACAGAACTTTGGAATTCAACTATCGCAATGAAGCCCTTTCTATCTACAAATGCAATATCCATATGGTAGGTAGTTTCACCATCATCCACCAGTTCTGAATTTATAAAGTGATCAAATTCGATAAATATGCCACAATTAAAGCATAAGCTCTCAAAATGCTTAATGCTTTGCAATTTAAATGCCTTGTCATAGAATTTATCTGAAATTTGAATCACCAAAAAATAATTTATAGTTGTATTTTTAACTATAAAGTATTTAAATCTTTTTATTTTTAATATAAATGATTTTACAGTCTTTAATAAATTTTTTAAGTTCATATAAATTTTATTAATTAAATATAATCTCTTAAAATAATTATAATTTCAGAACAAGTTTATAACAATATAAAAACCAGAATAAAAATAACCAAGAAAAGAAAAATAATATCTATAATAAAAAGAATAGAATTAATTAACTAAAAAAAGGATGTGAAATAATGCCTGTAGTAACAATCGTTGGAAACCCAAACATAAGTGTAGAAAATAAAAGAGAAATGGTAAAAAAAGTAAGTGAAACTGTAGCGGAAGCATACAATTTGCCAATTGAAGCAATCACTGTTTTAGTGGAAGCTTTACCTCCAGAAAGCATTGGAGTAGCTGGTGAATTGTTAAGTGATAGAAAATAATTAATTTCTATCATCAATTCCTTTTTTTAAAAAAAAAATTAAATTAAATTTTCTAAAAACTCTTTTTCAAAATCCAAATATTCATTCAATAGATTCTTGAACTTTTCATTCTCATCACTCTCAACCAGATCTAATGAAATTACATTTTTCAAACTATCAATGTTTGATTGAATTGGAACTTTATATTGATTCAATACCATACCTGGCAAGTGACCCCTATTTTCACCAATCCATTGAATGAAAATATTTTTTGAATCTACAAATTTTTCATCATGAATCAAATTTTCAAATTTTTCAAGATACTCTTTTTCAAAAATGTCATCAAATGAACTATCTGAACTATGGGATATGTATTGAGTTATACTAATATTGATATTTTCTTCATAAGTTTCATTATATTGATTAGTCAGTTCATAATTTAGATACTTGGCAATACAACAATTAATTTTATCCTTAGTTTGTCTTAACATTTCATTTGATTCAACAAACTCTTCCTGAGAGACTTTTTCAACTTCAATTTTTTCATCTTGAGAAGACTTTTCATCATCTAACTTTACATACTTTCCAACTAAAAATTCAAAATTGCAATTTTTACAAAATTGACTTCCATCTTCTCTTTGTGTTCCACACATTGGACAATACTTAAAATTGGACATCATGTTCTCATCACCAAAATTCAAGATTTTTTTTAATGTATTCTGCTCTTTTCTCATGAGCCTCTTCTTCAGTTGGGAATAAACCTAAATGCTTGCCATCAACTTCAGCACTCCACATGAATAATCCTCCCTCATAATAAACACCTTCATACTTAGAGGATTTTTTCTGACTTAATGTTGAGTCTGACTTTTTGGACTTGGATTTGGAAACTTTAGCTCCACCGCTAACCTTAACCTTCTTTTTAGCTTTTTCTTTTTGGACCTTATTTCCACTTTCAACCTTGACCTTATTTTTTTCAGTGCCTTTTTTAAATTCCTTAGCATAATCCAATTTAGATTTTTTATTGGAATCTTTGCTTTTAGCCATTTCCTTCTTAATGCTTGACTTTGAATCAATTGACTTGAGTGGCTTTGAACTTTTGGTCTTTTTAGCATTCTCTTTTGCTTTAGCCCTTAACTTATCCCTTTCCTCAAGGGTGATTGTCTTATAGCCGCCTTTGACCTTTACATCAACCAAACCGTTTTCCTTCAAGTAATCCTTTCTTGCCTTGATTGCCTCATTTTCACTTGAGTGATATGAGATTATCTGTCCCTTAACGCTTGCAGACCATAACTTCTGTATTTTGCTGAATGAGATTCCTCTTGCTTTGGAATATGCTCCACCTATCTTTCTAGGCATTGGAATTGAATGGATATAAATTTCCCTTGCTTCAAAAGCCTCTTTAGATGATTGGTATAATCCCAATTCCTTATCCCCATGCTCTGCTTTCCACATGAAAAGATTATCGTCATATGTAATTCCCAAGCATTGTGAATAGGGAACATCTGGTTGTCTAATCTTTATTTCCTGATTATTAATTCCATAAACAAGATTTTCATCCTTTTCCTCTTTTGCTTTAGGGATGTACAATTCATTCAATATCTGTATGATTTCATTGTTGGGACTGGATTGCCTAAGTCTTATGAAATCCTTGCCATCATTAATTGCTGATTTTAACCTAATCAGGAAGTCTGCATCCTGTGTTCTTCTGCTAAGCTTATATTTAGGCCTTATAAAGTCCTTATCCCCAGAATAATTTACATAAAACCAGACACATATATTGAAGATGATCTTATGTGCTTCACTTGCAGCCTGAAGCTCACCGCTTATATCATTTGAAGGGCTTTTAGATAAAAGGGGATTGGTTGATGGGTTGACAATTTCATTATCATCATTAAATGAAGAATCATCTTTCACTTCATTGAACCCTGTTTTATAATCCCTTAAACCACCATTCTGAACATAAGGCTTATTTGTTTGTTGTGATGGTCTGAATCCACCAGTTCCATCACTGTTTAATGTATTGTGATAAACATCATTTCTTAATCTTCTAAGCTTTGAAAAGTCATTTTTTATGTTATTCGGCAAGATATTTGCCTTATTTAACTTTTCAATCCTTTTATATTGGCTGTTTTCATCATCCTTGATTCCTTCATAAGCGAAAATTGCCTTAGCGATCTTTTCAGCTATTCTTCCAGCAATCAGAATAGCTTCCACTCCATCTCCTTCAATGAGATTCTTATCCATCCGGGCACAGTCTAAGTATATGTCTCTAAACTGATTTTCCAAGAAACTAAAACAAAATTCACTCATATAAACAACTCTTTAAGAAAAATAATAAATTAAATGATTTGTAAATAAAATTTGTAAAAATATAATTCTACACTATTTAATGTCCTAAAATATCTTTCAATACCTCTGATGCAGGATCCATTCCTTGTGCACCAATCAACAATACAACATCATCATTGTCTGCAGTTTCCATAATGTATCCTAAAGCATCATACAGCTTTTCAAAATGATTGTACTTGATATGCTTCTCATCCAATTTGGCAAAGAATATGTCCTTTTCAAAGTCTTCAACATAATTCAAATGGTCCACCAAATCAACGCTTGAGGATAATGTTAAGTAGATCTTTCTTTTCTTAGCGCTTGGGTCCTTTTCAATCAAGTCATCATTTCTGTGACGCAATTCCTTAATCACTTCTGCCAAAGCCTCTGAATTAAGGCCATTCAATGTTTCACCACGGGAACCTCTGATTGCACAGGCAACATACAAGTCATTCTTATCCAATTGCTCTGCCAAGTCATAGCTTGCCCTGACTGTGTTCTTTATTCCATCCGGATTATGTGCAAAGTCATCAATGACTATAGGCTCATCGTAAAGCCTTGTGAATCTTCTGCTTAAAGGCCTGTAAGTTTTAACTCCATCTACAATATCCTCAATTGGAATCTCCAATGAAATGCATGCAGAAATTGCAGAAAGGATATTTCGGATAAAATGCTCTCCGGTAAATGGAAGCTCTTCAAAGCTTAAAATTGATTCACCATCATACTTTATCTTCTTTTCATCTCTGTCAAAATAGACTTTCTTATCACTATTTGCATCATAATCTTCGATTAGACCTTTTTCCATTGAAGTGAAGTAAGCGTCAACGCCATCATTTAAAAACTGTTTCATGTTCAAGACATTCTCATCATCAAAATTGAGGACAACCCCTCCTTTGCTTGTAGCCTTAACTACACCGGATGTCTCTTCAAAAACGTCCTCTATTGAGTTTACAAGACCAATATGGTCCATTGCAACATTTGTTACAACTCCAACATCCGGATTGATTGCTGAAGACATGATCAATGCATGGTTTTCCATTAAATCTGTTCCCCAACCTTGCACTTCTGAAACTTCTATGACAAGATAATCAAATACTTCCTTGTTTGGAATGTCACATATGAAATTGAATAATCTTGGGTCAACTCCCTGATTTGCCAAAACCTCTTCTGAAATCAATTTTGCAACCATCGGGTCAATCAAGGTGTTGAATTCAGACTTTGCATCGGTATTTGTAAATACATTGTATCCTGCATGGGATAGGATATGATAAATCATATGGGAGCTTGTGGATTTACCGTTTGTTCCACTGATTACCACTCTTTTGCAGTCAGGAACCAAATTGTCAATTGTCCATTTGATTGCAAATGCATTTGCAAATTCAATTCTATCAACTACAATCACTGGAAACTGGAGTTTTTCTGCCATTTCCAAAGCATCTTCCTTAGGAGTCAATGTGATTAGGCAAGCGACATTCTTCTCATTTGCTATTTCAACACCCCTGCCGTTAATCCAATGCCTTATTACAATATCTCCCTCATGAGCTTCATTCAATGTTTCGAATATTCCTGTAAATCCATTTGAAGCCTTATAGCCATTGGATCCATAAATCTTTCCACCAATGGAATCTGCAAGCTGATCGATAGAAAAAGTGTTTAAAGAAGATACTGAATCTGCTAATTCATTTAAAAAATATGTTTTTGACATTTCAATCCCTTAATGTGTTTATAAGAATAAAAATAATAGATAAAAATAATTGTAAATAATTGATACAAATTGATAAATTAATTGAAAATTTAATTTAAATTAGTTAATTGAAATCTTATGAAAAGAGATAAAGTTTTCCTAAAATTCCAATTGCACATACTGCTACAGTAAGTAGCCAATAGCTTAAAACAATCTTGATTTCAGAGATTCCCTTGTAATTCAAGGTATGATGCAATGGCTCTACAGGCAATGTGATTATATGAGCTCTGTGCATTAAGCTTATGATTGTTGATACTATTGGAACAGCCAATGCGAGCAATCCAAAGTAAGGCATGTCAGTTAGGAAAACTGCTGCAGCATAACCTGTACCTAAAATAAATGAACCGGTGTCTCCCATGAATATTGAAGCAGGATACCTATTGAATACCAAGAATCCTAGACAGATTGCAGTCAAGAGTCCAAATGGATAAAGTGCTGTTGGATTTCCAAACATGTATCCGTAAATGCAGCATGCAAATGATGCAATAGTTATTATTCCAGCAGCTAAACCGTCCATACCATCAATGAGATTCACTGCATTGATTGCACCTAATACACCTATGATCAAAACAGGATATGCCAAAAGGCCTAAGTTGAATCCACCGCAAGTTGCTACAGCACCGGTAAATGCCAAGAATAAACCAGGCAATAGCTGTACAATGATTTTTACTCCTTCACTTGGCTCGTATTTGATTGGAATTTCAGCTACAATCTCAAGCTTGCCTTCATCAACCAATGCGCCTACTTGCTCTTTAGCCTTGTCAGTGGTGATTCTTGCCTCTTCACCAACTCCTAAATCAAGAAGGCCTATAGGAACAATAGAATCGCTAATGTTCTTAACTACCTTTTGATATTCCTTTACTCTAAGACCTAATAGGTCATCAAGCAATCCCATTACTCCACCAGTAAGCATGATAAATGAAATGATTAAAATATCTGTGTTTTTATAATATAATGAAAGAATAAGCAAAATAGCAAATAAGAAAGCTATTCCTCCCATTGTAGGGGTTCCTGCCTTATGTCTATGTTCACTTACTATAGGATTGTCAGACAAGTCTGCATCCCTTAATGTTTTCCTTACAAACCAAGTGAATATCACAGTTGCAAAGAAGGTTATTAAAAACATTATAATTACTTTTGTCAAATCCATTTTCATCACACTAATTTATCACACTAAATTCTTAAAAAATATTAAAAAATTCATACATATTAAATATAATATTTTATAGTTAACCTAATATTTATATTTTTATTTACATATAAGAAAATGATATTACAATGATATTATCATTACATAGTGATAATATCAAAAGAACCTCATAAAAAATGTATTTGAATGAAAAGAAGATTTTAAAAGAGAATTTGTGAATTAGATAAATTATTGAAGAAAGAGAAGATTGAAAAAAATTAAAAAAAGATGAAAAAATAATTAAAAAAAGAACAATATTGAAAAATGAATGGTTTTATCTAAAAACTGTAATCATTTCCAGTTAATTCCTTAGCTATTTCAAAGGTTTCTTCACGAGTCTTTCCCCTGATTGTTACCCTTTGGTATCCTTTAGGGCCATGAACAATGAAATTGCCCTTAATGTATTCCTTTACAGGTTCCTGAGGAGTTGGTCCTTCATAATCACCAATTGGAATCTCTAAAGTGCAATAGCTCTTCATTTCCTTTTCAAGCTCTTTTACATCGAATTTACCAATTGCAATGTCTACAAGCAAGTTCAATGGATTTAAGTCCGTACATGCAAAGGAAAGGTATCTTGTACCGCTTGGACGAGTGTTTATCTCAATTGCATAAACCTTGTTTTCCTCTTTTGAATAAATCAAGTCCATATCTATTGTTCCTTCGGATTTAAGGTTTGTTGCAATGTGCTTTGCTATTTTTCTAAACTCTTCATTATCCATATTTTCAAAGTTGCAAGGACCATATCTGAGTCTTTTGATTGGATGAATTCCTTCCAAATTGGTTTCTCCCTTGTAAACCGGTACCAACGGCAAGTATTCCCCATTCCATCCTATAACTTCAATGGAAACTTCAGATCCTTCGATGAACTTTTCAATCAATGCTTGCTCAAAATTCTCAAAGTAATCCAAAACATCCTTAAATTCATTTGTTATGCAAATGTCCTTACCGCCTTGGCCCTCTCCCTGTTTTAGGACAATAGGGAAATCAAAGCCTAACTTTTCTATAAATTCCTCTTCAGTGTCAAAGTCATTTCTATTCAAGACATTTGCAGGAGGAACGTTTAGATTGATTGATTTAAAGAATTCCTTGGTTTTTATCTTATCGGATGCAATTGATACGGCATTTACGTTGGAAGAGATTACTGGAATGTTATGTTTCTCTTCAATTTCCTCCTTCATGACCGCTACACTCATCAATGGAGGGTCAATTCCTAAAAGGGGAACGATTGCGTCAACTTCCTCTTCAATAGCTATTTCCATTGGCTTATCCATTCCTCTTGGAACGATATAATATTTGGTAGGCAAATCCAAATTAGGAGCTTCCTCGTTTGATTCTGTAATTATGCTTTCAACTCCCAATTTATCAACATGATAAGCCACATCATCGTATAATCTTGATCCAATAAACAAAACTTTCATAAAATCACTAGAATTCTTTAATCTATTAATATATTTAAAATCGTATTAAATATAATTTACTAAAAAAAGAAAAGAAATACCTTATTTTCAATGAATTAAGTAAAATAAAAAATAAAAAAAGTTTTTAATGCATTAATATGCTATAATCTTATCGAACAACAGTTTTATAAGCATGTCTGATGACTCTTTAACATTATCAGACAATTCAAATGACAAGTCCATGATTTCAGGTTCAATTCCAATGAAGAGAATCTTATACTCCTTTTCCAACTGCAAATATTTAATCAGATATGCTAATGACATTGAGTGTGTTGAAATGCTTATATCAACTATATTGTCCTTATTTACAATGTTTATCTCACCAGCTTGCCTTTTCATCAAACTTGCATCAACCATTATGATATGAGATGGGTCAAGTTTCTTAATAAGTCCTGTAAAGTTCTCAGGAACAGATCCACCATTAATTAAAAATGTTTTATCCAACATTTCAATCAATGACTCATTTACATCAACATTTAATTCGTTCATGTACGAATCAAGACCCTCATCCAGAGGTGTATTTCCAGTGTTAATGTCATTTGCATTATCAAAAAACCCAAATTCATTATCTTTATTTTCAAGTCCATTCTTATTGATTTTTTGATTATTATCATTTTGATTTGATTTATTCAAGATATAATCTTTTAAAATAGCCAATTGATTAATTATATATGGCCCTAAACCATCATCTCCACGAATATCATTTCCTATACCTAAAATAAGAAGACTATCGCAGTTTTCTAAAAATAAATCAATATCAGAACTTATTTCATCAAAATTATTTAACATTTTATCACAATAGAACACATTTGAAAAACTTGAAAATTTTTACACTTGAAATGCAACTAAAAAAGTATGCATTCAATATATTTCATATCAATTGAACATCATACATTTTAACTAAATTTTATTGAATGAACACCTATTTTACCATTAAAAATTACCTCATCATTGATGAATGATTTCTAAAACATCAGTCCTGATGGTTTCAACACCGCCACCCATCACATATTCCAATTTAATCCTTACTGAATCGCTGCATTTCACTTCAGTCTCTTCCATTGGAATCAGCATTTCAGGATTTAGCATTGGGGTAGGTCCGCAGATAATGCTTTCATTCAATTTGGTAAAGCTTGTTAGTTTAATGCCGTTAATCTTTAATTTATCTTCTTCAATATTAAAATTTTCTTTAAAATTGAATTTCTCATACTTTTCCTGACTTAATCTTTCCTCAAAGCCAATTTCATCCACCAACTCTTCTTTACCATATATCTTTAGTTCTATTTCTGCAGAGAAATTGCAATCGATTTCATCCATAAAGTCAAATTCACTATAAACAACAGATTCACCTAAAGAAACATAAATTGGACTGTATTCATCATCTTCATACTGAATGAAGTGATTGTTCATGTATACCGCTTCAGCTGAATTGATCATTCCATTAGGTATGATCTCTCCGCCATCATTAAGGAATTTCCTTGCACGATTCAATACAGGAACTTCCTCCTCATCTATCAATGCAGTATCCAACATCTCACATATAATCAGGTCTGCCTTTTCATTTAATTTACTGAAATCAAAGCTTAATATATCATCATTGAATACTTGAATGTTATCGAATTCTTTAAGGTTCTCTTTAGCTAATTGATAGGTTGAATTATTTAATTCAATAGCTATAATCTTATCCATATATCTTCTTGCAAAATAGCTTAAAACTCCAGAACCGCATCCCAAATCAAAAGCCACTTTACAATTTGAGCCATTGGAATCCCCACCATTTCTTATTGCATAATCATCAATAGCTTCCTTGAAAGCGCTAAGCCTTTCATAATCTCTTAAAAGCTTAAAATGATAGGAATTTACTTTGAATTTCATAATAACACTCAATCAATAAAGATTTTAAAAAAAAATAGATTAAATTGACATTTTGAATATAAAATATATTAAAATATTTAAATAAAGACCCATTAGACAACTAATGAACCTCTAATAAAAATTAAGAAAAAGTTAATGATTAGTGAACGTGGTCATGATCAAGGTCATGGCTGTGTTCATGGTCTAAGGACTCACCGTTAGCTGTAGAGGTAAGTTTTACATGCTCTACACCTTTAAGTCTCATCATTCTTTCGGTAAGGTCTCTGATTTGTGTAACATCACCATTTACAACAATGACTTCCATACAGTATTTGTGAGTCATGTGGATGTGCATGCTTGCGTTAATTTCCTTTCTGAAATCATGCTGGATGTTTGCAAGGCTTTCCATAACACCGGTGAAATGATGATCGTAGATAATGGTGATTACACCTACCCTTTGACCCTCCATTTCATTCATCCATTGATATCTTAAAATATAATCGCTTAAAGCATCACGAATACCTTTTGAACGTGATTGATAACCCCTGTCTTTTAAAACTTCATCAAATTCAGCCAAAAGCTTTTTTGGCAAAGACATACTTATTCTCATCATAATTAAACACCTAAAACTACAATACAAATATTTAATAATAATTACCATTTATTAAAAATATAGTAAAAAACACACCATTATTATTAACTATTACTATTTTATTACTTTCTATAATATAAATATTACTAAAAATAATACAAATTTCCAATAAAATATTAAATTTAGTTAAGTAATTAAAATTGATTTGAATACTTAATGCATTCAATAAAAAATATTATATTAAACTTAAAATAAATGATTGATTATGACTAAAAAGACCATTAATGACCTTAATATTAATTATGAACTTGAAGGGGAAGGAAAAACCATTGTTTTTGTTCATGGATTATCTGATAGCTTAGCTTATTGGAAAGTGCTAAGCGAAAACCTAAAGAATGATTATCAAACATTGATTTATGACTTAAGAGGCCATGGAGAATCCTCTGATGATGATAAAAACACTACAATAAACTTGTATCAAGAAGATTTATACCAATTGCTAAAGGCATTAAATATAGAAAATGCTGTTTTTGTAGGGCTTTCATTAGGTGGAAATATCATATTGGACTTGGCTGTAAATCATCCTGAAATGGTCAATGGGCTTGTTGTCATGTCAAGCTTTCCGGAACATGACGAAAACTTGAAAAAGATTTTTAATGACTTTGACAATGCAATAGATCAAGGATTCGTTGAATTCTTCGATACAATCTTGCCTTACACATTAACTGATGATATGCTTGAAGAGCATAAGGAACTCCTGGAAAACGTTAAGTTCGAAGCTGCAAAAACTGCAAATCTTGAAGGAATCAAAAAGGGAATCAATGCAGGATATGGATTTAACCTTACAGATAGGTTAAATGAAATAAATGTTCCTACACTCGTTATTGCCGGAGAAGAGGACAATTTAACCACTTTGGATATTCAAAGAAAAATAAGCGACAACATAAGGGATTGCGAATTGATTGTCCTTGAAAAAACAAAACACAATATATTGATTGGCAGAAACATTGAAAAATTACTGAATATCATTAATGATTTTATGTTAAAAATAGGATAAAAAATAAAAAGAATAAAAAGAATAAAAAAACTAAAAAAACTAAAAAAGTGAAAAAAAGCAAGGGATTCAATTATTATAAAATCTTATAATAATCTCCATTTTTCCTATAAACAGCTTTAATAAGCCCCTTATTTTCTAGAGACAATAGAATATGATACATTCTAAAGTCAGTCAGTTTCAAATCACCATACAAAAGATTTCCTTCAATTTCATATCTTGAAACAAAGCCATTTTCATCTGCTAAAGACTTGATAATTTCAAAGGATGCCTTTTCCTTTTGGTTCAATTCAGCATTTATCACATCCTCTTTTGAATCTACAGTGTTTATTGTTGCATCAACTTCCTTCAATTGAACTGTAGAGCCGTTATAGAACACCAATCCTTTAGACTTCAAGCTTTTCAAAAGATCATTAAGGTCATGCTCATAAATGCCCATATCATCTTTGATGATGGAAACATCTATTTTTTCCTCTTGATATGATTTAATCTGATTTAAAACTTCTTCTTCAGCTTTTGTAATTGTAATCATAAGTAAAACCCTATTTTTAAAAAATATTCTTTTTCTTGATTTAATTATATTATGTTAAACATTATAAATAAACTTATAGACAGCAGTTGAAAAGTAAAATCTTAAAAAAATAGAGTGAAATATAATTTAAAAGTGAGATATAATAAAAAAGAGTTAAAAATAGTAAGAAAAAGTAAAAAAAGATAAAAAATGAATAAATCAATTATTCATCTTTTAATCTGTGAATTGCATCTTTTGCACCGTATTGTACAAAAGAGCTTTCATCATTTAATAATTCTTCGAGTTTTGGAAGAGCTTCCTTAGCGTCAAGTGCACCTAAGATCCAGCAAGCTGCACCTCTGACTCTCCATTTAGGATTATCCAATTCTGCAAGGACAGGTTCGATAGCTTCATCACCCATAGTGGTTAAAGCTGTGGAAGCTTCTCTTCTTACCAATTTGTTTCTGTCGCCTAAAGTCTTTACAAGTGCAGGAATAGCTCTTTTATCACCAATAGCTGCTAAGATTTGAGCTGCACCGATTTTAATGTCTTTGTTTCTTTCATCTAAAGCGGCAATAAGCGGTTCAACTGCTTCTTCACCTTTAAGTTCAAGCATGCCTATTGCTTCTTCTCTTACAAAATCATCAGAATCCTTTAAATCCAATATAAGATCATCAATAGATTTTTCCATATTATTACCATCCTAAAATAATTATAAAAATTTAATTTAATTCACCAAATACAAACAAATGAATTGCCTTAATTTTATTATAGAGTTAAATGTACTTAATTATTATTATAATTTACAAGTATATAAATATTTCGACTTTATACGAACAATATCAAAATATACAAATGAACATTAAATCTATAAAGACAACAATGTACAAAAATATACATTAAGGGTTAAAATTGAAAAAGATTATAATATAAAAAACATAAAATAATATATAAATATTTATAAAATTATTAAAAATTTATGATTAAAAATTAATAAATTAATTCAAAAAATTTAAGGATTATGCAATCATGATAAAAATAGCAAGAATAGATGGAGACGGCATAGGAAAGGAAGTTACAGAAGCAGGAGTGGCTGTTTTAGAATCTTTGGATTTGAACTTCGATTTCATTGAAGCGGAAGCCGGAAGGGAATGCTATGACAAGAATGGAACAACAATCCCTGAAGAAACAATCAAAATAGCAAGAAATGCAAAAGCAACCCTTTTTGGTGCAATCACTTCAACACCAGGTCAAAAAAGTCCAATCATTACACTTAGACAAGAGCTTGACACTTATGCAAATTTAAGGCCTATCAAATCATTCAAGGGCATAAACTGCCTTTTTGATGACTTGGATTTTCTCATTGTACGAGAAAACACTGAAGGATTATACTCAGGCAATGAAACAATTGATGAAAGTGAAGAGAAGGCAATAGCTCAAAGGATAATCACCAGAAAGGCAAGCGAAAGAATATCAAAACTTGCTTTTGAGCAAGCAATACATCTAAAGAAGGAGTCTGTAACCTGTGTTCATAAGGCAAATGTATTGAAAAAGACTGATGGTGTCTTTAAGGAGTCATTCTTTAAAGTGGCTAAAGACTACCCAAACATAAAAGCCAATGATTATTACGTTGATGCAACTGCAATGTATCTCTTGACAAAGCCACAGGAATTCGATGTGATCGTTACAAGCAATCTCTTTGGAGACATATTATCAGATGCTTCCGCAGGTCTTGTCGGAGGATTGGGACTTGCTCCTTCGGGAAATGTTGGAGACAAGCATGGATTGTTTGAACCGGTTCATGGATCTGCACCAGACATTGCAGGAGACAACATTTCAAACCCAATAGCCATGATACTCTCTGTTTCAATGATGCTTGAATACTTGAATGAGGATTACTGGGCAGAAAAGGTCAGAACCGCCTGTGAAAATGTCTTGGAAAAGGGAAAAGTGAAAACACCGGATTTAGGTGGAACAGACAAGACCATGGATATTGCAAATGAAGTTATTAGAGAAATCAAGGATTTAATTTAAAAAAGATTTATGATAATCAATTATGGATAAAGGAGAATGAATAAAGAGGCAAAACATGTTAAATATAACCACATTTATTGATGCTAATGCACGCAGATTGGATAAGGAAGTCTATTACTGTCCAAGCAGAAACTTAAGATACAATTCAACTGAAGTATTGGAGATTGTATCTGGAATAGGGCAAAGCTTAATGTCTAAGGGCATTGAAAAGGGAGATAGAGTTTTAATTTATTTGAATAACTCTCCAGAGTACCTATTTTCACTCCTTGCAATATGGAGAATCGGTGCAATAGCCATTCCAACAAATAGGATACTAACTGCATCTGAACTGAACTATATGATTACAGATTCTGATGCAAAATTGATAATCACTGATGATGATGCAAATGAAACCGTAAAGGACTTGAACATAGAATCCTACATAATAGAGGATTGTGAAAGCTTTAAGGGAAGCGATGTTCTACCTGCTTGCGAAACCGAATGGGATGACTTATGCCAATTGCAATACACTTCAGGCACAACCGGAAAGCCAAAGGGATCAATGCTAACCCATGGAAACTGGTTTACAGCTATCCACAATGCATGTGATGTTTTGACATACAAGGAAAACGACACATTCCTCTGCATTTATCCAATGGCTCACGTAGGAATAATGTGGGCAATTGCAGCACTTAGAGCTGGAGCATTGACAATTACAATGGACTTCTTTGAAATAAACGAATACCTCCAATTGTGTAAAGATGAAGAGGTAAGTGTATTATCTGGAATGCCTCCTGTAATCCATACATTGACAAACCTTGAAGAGGAAAAAAGGGAAAACCTCGCTACTGTTAGGGAAATCATCAGTGGAGGTGGACCATTGCACAGAAAGATATGGAAAAAGTTCATGGGACAATACAATATTCCAATCATTAACGCATATGGCCTTTCCGAATCAATCGTAATCGGTACCGGAACTGTAATCAGACCTGAAGACTATGCTACAGCAGACAGATATGAAAGCGTTGGGCATCCCGTATGCTTCTCTGAGCTTAAAATCGTTGATGAAGAAGATCCAAGCATTTCCTTAGGCCACTATGAACATGGGGAAATTGCTCTTAGAGGCCCTGCAATAGCTAAAGGGTATTGGGGAATGAAAAAGGAAACCAAGGAATCATTCCTTGAGGATGGTTGGTTCCTAACTGGAGATATAGGTTACATCGATGAGGATGAACGTTTGTTCATTACAGACAGGAAAAAAGACATGATTGTAATGAGCGGATGGAAAATCTACCCAACTGAAGTTGAGGAAACATTGATCAAATATCCGAAAGTGGATGAGATTGCAATTTTCAGCATTGATGACATCCATAGGGGAGAGCTTCCTGTAGCTGCAGTTGTATGGAAAGAGGAAGAGGATCCAGATGGATTGGTCGAATACTCTAAGGAATATTTAGCAAGATACAAGGTCCCAAGAAAGATATTCACCATGGATGAGCTTCCAAGGGTAAACGGCTGGAAACTCCTTAGAAGAGAGTTAAGAGAAATGTATTCAACTAAACCAGAAGAATGATTTCTCATTTTTTCTTTTTTTAATCTAAAAACAACATTTTATATTTTTCTTTTTTTCTAAAAAATTTCATTTTTACATCTTTTTTTAACACTTAATCTTCTAATATTTCTCATTTTGTAAAATATTTTATATTTTTTCTATATGATTAGATAATAATAAAATAATAAATTGAACAAAATAATAAAAAATATTAATATTACTAGGTTAAATATTATATAATTGTGAAAAAAACTAAACAATTTCTAGAAATATTTAAAAATATTTAAATACTTTATTCAATATACTATTAAACATAAAATCATATGATTTTATGATTAAAGAAGGCGAAAAAATGGGTAAACTAGACGGAAAGTAGCAATCGTAACTGGATCAACCTCCGGTATGGGCCGTTCTACAGCTAAATTATATGCTGAAGAAGGTGCAAAAGTTGTTGTAACTGGAAGAAACGAAGAAAGAGCACAAGCTGTAGTAGATGACATTGTAGCAGCTGGTGGAGAAGCATTTGCAGTAATTGCAGATATGGCTAATGTTGACGACATTAAAAAGATCTTTGACGCACCATGGAAAAATATGGTACTGTAGACATTTTATTCAACAATGCAGGGCTTTTAAGTGTAACTCCTCTCTTAGACATTACCAAAGAAGAATGGGACAAATTATTTGCAGTTGACGTATACGCTCCATTATACTTAACCCAATTAGTAGCTCCTGTAATGAAAGAAAAAGGAAAATGTGTTGTAATCAACACTTGTTCAGTAGCATCCTACGCTGCACACTTCGGATTTGTAGGTTACATCTCATCCAAACACGCTATTGCAGGTCTTACCAAATCCATGGCATTCGAACTTGGTCCTGAAATAAGATGTAACGGTATTGCTCCTGGTGCTATCCACACCGCTATGGTAGATAGTATTGGTGGAGTAGAAGCATTACAAATGATGGTTGACGGAGCACCTATGAAAAGAGTAGGTCAAGGAGAAGATATTGCTGCATTAGCATTATTCCTTGCTTCTGACGAATCTGAATTCGTAGACGGTCAAATCATCAGATGTGACGGCGGATTTGAGTGTTAAGTTTTTTAAAGTAGTGGATTTTTATCCTCTACTACTATTTTTATTTTTAAATTTCAATTCTAATTTCTGCTATTTTTTAAAAAAAAAGTTCATAATATTTCTATTTTTAATTTCAATCCTATTTCAGCTATTTAAAAAAAATAAGTAATATGAAAAAAACTATTTTTAACTATTTAATTCTAATAGTATTCTTAATAGTTAATTTTCCATATGTAGAATAAATAGTGTATTTACCTCTTTTCAAGTTTTTAAGGCTTAATGTAGCTATTCCTTTAGAATTGGTCTTTCTTTTGTATATTTTAGACTTGAACTTGAATTTAATGTACTTGTATTTCAAGATCTTTCCTTTGGAATTGACCAATTTAGCAGTAAACTTGATAGTTTTAGCTTTCTTCTTAGTAATATTCTTTGTAATTACAGTGGATTTTACAGTAACATTATTCTTTACAACAAATCCTTTATAACTAGCGGAAATAGCGTATTTTTTAGGTTTTAGGCTTATTTTCAAGTAAGCATATCCATTACTGTTAGTTCTTCTGCTGTAGGTTTTGCCGTTAATTGTGAACTTTACAGTGACATTCTTTGCAATTCTGCCATAGTCATCATAAACCCTAACCTTATAGCTGGAGCCTGCTCCATAATACATTACCAAATTCTTATTTTCAGTAATTCTCTTGAGAACTTTGATAGTTTGGTTTTTCTCCTCTAATGTGACAGGATTCTTAATTGTAACCTTGTAAGTTCCAGGTTTAAGTGTGTTGTTTATGATGATTCTTCCATTGCTATCTGTATTTAAATTGTAAGTTTTGCCTGCAAAGACAATTGTTACAGTCTGATTAGCTAAAGGATTGGAATTCTTATCCAATAGGCTTACGATATATTTTGATCCGTAAGTGTAATTGCTGGAAGGAAGATTAATGCTTGATTTTACATTGATGAGAGATGAATTGGATGAGCTTAGATAAACTTTCTCTCCAGCATATCTTATTTCAAAAGCAAAAACTCCAGTATTCAAATTAATGTAGACAGAAGCTTCACCGTTTTCATCAGTTACAAGAGTATCAGTGATATTGTTTAAAGTATAGATAATCTCTCTTCCACTTATAGGATTTCCATCCGAATCAGTCAATCTAACCTTATACTCATAAGCGCTATTATAAACAGTTTCTAAATCTGAGCAAATGATATTTGTGCCTTTAGGCTCAATTGTAAAGCTATCAACCACTTCATTACATTCATAAATGGAATCGTCAAGAAGAATTCTGATATTGTTTAAGCCAAGAGTCCTATTTGTTAAATTAATAGATGCACTACCATTAATTGATGATACATTATAACTTTCATTATCCAAAATTATGTATACTGTATCATTGATTGGTTTTGTAAGATTAATGTTCACTATTGCAGTATCTAAATCAATTGAAATTTCTGCAGTCATATTAAGATTTAGTTTAATGTTTATATTTGAACTATCAGATGAGGAAGCATAACCACAAGCTGAAAAATCTGCAGATACTTGATAAATTCCTTTATTAAATTCACGAGTGAGTTTTGCTACTCCATTTGAAACATTTACTGATACAAACTCGCCAGATATATTGAATATCACTTTTCCACAGTTGACCGGATTTCCATACTGATTTAATACATAAGAGATTATATTTACAGTTTTAGATTCATAATCTTCTAAAGCATTTAAAGAATTTTCTATATCATAAACAAAATTTAAGGAAGTGGTAGTGTTAATCACATCAAAAACAGTGAAGGCCTTAATGCAAGCCACTTGTGAACTATAATTATGTTTTTCATAACCATTCCATTCTAAATCATAGAGATCTTCCCAATTTACACCATCATAACTGACGAATGAAATAGCTTCTTTATAGAATTCATTGTTTAAGCTTACCTTTTCAGAAATTGGGAATCCTGCATCTCCAGTTACATTTATCTTAAAGACAACTTCAAAAATGTCCCCCACATTAAGCGGAACATGTTCGAAAAGGTCAATTGTCCAATAGCCAGGATTGGAAAATCCAGATTTAGTGGATTTTAAAGCATCATTTACATAAACTGACAATTCCCAATTGCTTGGCTTTTCAAAATAAGTGGAAACTGCAGATAGATATTCATTATCAGTAGCTGTGAAAATATTTTTATACCATACAGTATCTGTTGTATTAAAGAAATAATCGGTTTTAGCAATGTCGTATTGGTAATTCTTATCATATTTTATACTGTCATTCAAGACAATTGCAAAACATGCATCAGTCAAACCAATTTTTGGACAACATACATCATAATATGAAACATAGAAATAACCGTGATTCTTTCCCCAGTCCCCCCAACTGTTTTTCACTATCCAAGCACCCTTATCAGGAGCACCAGGTATTTCTATATTATCGTCCCATCCAACAATGCTTACTGCATGGTCACAAGTTCTATTAGTACCATTATAATAAAGATAATAACCAATTTCAGGACTATTTACATAAAGGGGATTACGATTTTCATCTTTCATTCTTACTGAAGTGAAAACAGCCCCGTAATCCATAATAGCTTGCTTAATCATATCATTATCTGTATAATCATCCCTTTTTAGGTATACTACATTTTGAACATGCATAAAACTATTTAAAACCGGAGATAAAATACTCCTTGGAGAATATATATCATCAACTTCATAAATTGGACCAAGCCAACTAATAAGATAACCTACACCTGTATCATCATATCCTCCAGAGTTTGTTGCCATATTCCAACCATAAGGGGAATATAATGCTGCTAAGTTTTTCATGTTCTCTTCTGAAAAGTCCATTAAATCAGTTAAATTTTCTCCACTGTTCAATAATTCTAATATATCCTCATATTCGCTATAATTATAAATCAAACCAGATCTATTCATATCATAAATTGCTTTAAGTACTGCAGATTCCAAGCTAGCCATAGTAGCAAATGCCCAACAATTTCCACCAGAACCCTGGTTTTTAACTGTACCGACTAAACCGTAATCTGCCAAATTATAATAGCTTGGAAGAGTGTCTATATCATCATCATTCAAAACAGCCCTATAGAAAGTATAATTATCTGCAATAATGATGAAATCAGATTTTTCATATGTGTCATTGTATTCTCTTGCAGAGTTGTTTTGATAAAAATTGTTAAATATTGTATAATTCTGATTATAGAAAGTGTAAACTGCACCTGCAGAGTTATTTGCAATTTTATTGGTGAAGTTGTTGCTTTCAATCAAGAATCCATTTTTGCTGAATATGAATACTGCTCCACCATCATTCGCATTGTTCTTATCAAAAGCAGATGAAGTGAGGCTTAAATTACCATAAAGCTGATAAATGGCTCCACCATAATATCTTCCAGTGTTATTTATAAAATTACAATTGCTAATGCTTACATTGCCTCCATTGGAGAAAATAGCTCCACCATAGAGAGCATAATTATTATAGAAGCTGCAATTGTTTAAAATAACCGCATTATCATTTCCAAAGCAATAGATTGCTCCACCACATGAGGTTCCAGAGTTATCCAGCTCTAAAGCAGTGGTGTTGTAGAAATTAACATTTGAAGCATTTAAAAGGCTACCCATACCCATAAACTGGATATTGACAAAACTAATGTTTTCAATATTAAAATTCTCATAGAAATCAAACCTATGATAACCATCAATTCCGTTGATGATTGTATTGGATGAATCCTGCCCATAAATGGAAACATTAAACATATTAGTTGAATAAGGAGTGTAATCGTAAATACCGCTAGCAAAGTGTAAAATGGAGTTTTCCATTATCCTATCATCTGAGAATGTCTTATATGGATTATCAATGGAACCGTTTCCATTATCATCTAGAGCATTGGAATTAAAGTATATATCCATTTTCGGCTCTTCCTCAGGGATATCCTCGCCTTCACCAGCAATCAGATCACTATCTGCACTATCACTAATCAAAACATCATCAATTGAATCATCAATCATAATAGTGTCATCTATTGAAGCCACATTGTCTGCAGCAAAGCTGGCAGGAATGATGACCAATAATGATAGGATTATTGATAAGATAATGATTCCATTAAATTTTTTCTTTAACAATTTTTCACCCAATTTAATATTAAATTTTTATCTATATAATTTTAATTGTATTTTTAACAGTCAATTTTCCATAAGTTGAATAAATGTAATATTTGCCTTTTTTCAAGTTTTTAAGACTTACAGTAGCTATTCCTTTAGAATTTGTCTTTCTTTTATATTTGATAGCCCCTAATTTGAATGTAATGATCTTATTCCTTAGGATTTTACCTTTGGAATTAACCAATTTGGCAGTGAATTTAATTGTTTTAGCTTTATTTCTGGAAATGTTTTTTGTAATGAGAGGAATGACCTTTATTCTATTCTTAACTGTAAATCCTTTATAAGTTGCTGAAACAGTATAGGTTTTAGGTTTCAAACTAATCTTAAGGCTTGCAATTCCTTTGCTGTTAGTCTTTTTATAATATGTCTTGCCATTTAGTGTGAATTTAACTGGAACTTTTTTGGCAATTCTTCCATAATTGTCCAAGACCCTAACCTTATAGTGTTTGCCTGCACCATAATACATGGTCATATTCTTGTTTTGATCAATTCTTGCCAAAACCTTAATCTTTTGGGTCTTAACTTCAGAAGTCTTCGGATTCTTGACCTTTACAGTATATGACCCTGGCTTTAGATGATTGCTAATCTTCACTATTCCATTAGCATCTGTCTTTAACTTATAGCTTTTTCCTCCAAATACAATTGTCACATATGTGTTCTTTAAAGGATTTAGCTTTTTATCCCAGAATTTCACGCTATATTTGGAGTTATAAGTGAAATTGGAATACTTTGGAAGCGCAACAGTTGTCTTGATATTTACTTTAGCGGAATTGGAGGATTTCATATAGAGCTTCTCTCCCTTAAAGGTCACAACCATCTTATAATTGCCCGCTTTTATATTGGTTAATGTTATCTCACCGTTCTTATCGGTTGTGCCAGTATAAGTCTTATCCAAGACATACTCAATCTTTCTTCCAGCAAGAGGATTTCCGTTTTCATCAATGAGCTTGATTTTATACTTATAGGCATTGCCGTATATTGTTTCAAGATTGCTTAGAATGATTTGTGTATCATATGTGTCAACATTGAAAGTGTATGAGTCATTATTGCAATCATAGATTGCAGGATAAAGCTGAATTGTAAGATTGTTGAAGCCCACTTTCAAATCTGTTAAGTTGATTGAAGCCTTTCCATTGATTGTTTTGGTTGTGAAGTTCTTATATCCAAATAAGAAGAAAATGGTTTCGTTAACTGTGTCATTAAGGCTTATGTTTACAAATGCACTATCGAAATAATATGAAATGTTTGTATGCATTTCAAGATCATATTTTGTAATGTTCACAGATGAGTTAAGGGTATTGAGAGAATTATAAGCACATGATACGAATTCAGCATATATGTTATTGAATCCTCTTTTGAATATGTGGCTAAGTTTTGCAACACCATTGTAAACATCTGCATATACAATATCTTCAGTCAAATCCTCATTAGTGAAAATAAATTTAACTTTACCGCAGTTTACAGGTCTTCCATATTGATTTGTAACATTAACAGTGAAATTTACAGGACTGAAGCTCTTTCCATCAATATTAAGATAATCCATACTCCATGTACTTGTAGCAGATATATTATTCAATATTGTAAATGCCTTTATGCAAGCCACTTGTGACTTGTAAGTGTGATCTGGATAATCATTCCATTTTAAATCATATAAGTCTAACCAGTTTTTACCGTTATAACTGATGAATGAAATGTTTTTCCTATAAAACTGATTGTTTAGGCTTTGTGATTCTGAAATAGGAACTCCTACATCTCCTTTAACCATTATCTTAAAGACAACCTCAAATATGTCTCCAACATTAAGATGGATAGGTTCTCTTAAGTCTATAGTCCAATATCCCGGATTGGAAAATGCAGATTGAACCAATTTCAATGTATTGTTCACATAAATGGATAAGGTGTAATTGGTTTCCTTTTCAAAGTAAGTTGAAACTGCAGTCAAATACTCCTCATCAGTTGCAGTGAAGATATTCTTGTACCATATTGTACTTGTGGTATTGTAGAAGAAATCTGTTTTAGCAATGTCATACTGATAGTTCTTATCAAACTTGATAGTATCATTTAGAATGAATGTGAATGCATCTCCCCATTTTCCTAATTCAATTGAAGACTTATCGTAATAAGATAAGTAGAAGTAACCATCATTACCCCAAGACTCTCCCCAACTGTTTTTAGCTATCCATGCACCTTTTCCAGGAGCACCAGGAATCTTTATATTATCATCCCATCCAACTATAGAAACCGCATGGTTACGGACTGAAACATTATTGTAAATATAATATCCTATAGTGCTATGGCATTGAGATTGATTTTGTATAAACTGGGGTGAAAACCGCTCCATAATCCATTATAGCTCTTTTAATCATATTATTGTCAGTATAGCTATCCCTTTTTAGATACAATACATTCTGAACATGCATTATGCTTGATAAGGCAGGAGATAAAACGCTTTCATAATTATATTTGTCAACAGAATCATTGACTGGACCTAACCAGCTTAAAAGGTATCCTAAAGCCATATCAGGATATCCGCCCTCATTGGTTGGTGCATTCCAACCGTAAATTGAATAAAGCTCAGCAATGTTTTTCATGTTTTCTTCTGACAAGTCAATATCATCAGGGGATGCTCCAGTGGCTTTTAGAATACATGATTCCAAGGTTGCAATTGCAGCGAAAGCCCAACAATTACCTCCTCCCGCTTGCCTTTTAATGGAAGTTACATAACCTTTGGATACAGAACTGTAACTGCTTGGCAAACTTCCATTGCTTAAATTATAAGCATACATTGCATAGTCATTATCTTGAATTATGAAATCAAAATTTGAAGTGTTATAAAGATTAGAGTAAAGAGAATCAGATGCAGTGTTGTTTTCATAGAAATTGTCTAAACTGCTTTTGTTGTTGAAAAGATAGTATACTGCTCCAGCATATCCCATTGCAGAATTGTTAATGAATGTATTGTTGGTTATTGAAAGGGTTTTAGTGCCAACTACAGATATTCCTACTCCATTATTAGCATTATTTGATAGGAAAGTGGATTTGGAAACAGTCAGATTTCCATACATCTGATAGATCACACCACCATCATTGCTTGCATTGTTGTTGATTCCAGTTAAATTAGTTACTTTAACACTGGAATTCAATAAGGTTAAAGCCCCACCAACACTTGCATTGTTATCAATGAATTCACAATTGGTGATTTCCAGATTATTGCCATATGCATAAATGGTACCGCCAATACTTGCAGAATTATTAAAGAATCTGCAATTTGTTATTTTTACTGTACTGGAACTTGAATAGATAGCTCCACCATATCTTGCTAAATTATTATGGAAATTGCAATTATTCAAATAAACTGAATAGGAAATGCCTTTGGAATAAATAGCTCCACCATAAGCATCGTTATTTGCACCTAATTGCCCATCTCCGTTAGTGAATATTACATTTGAAGCGTTTATTTTACCGTAATTATAGATTTCAGCACCATTTAAAGTGAGATTTATTAGAGTGAAAGTTCCATATGCATTAAATGCCTTCTTCATTATATTCCTAATGATTGTCTGACTGGCATCTTGTCCGATTATCTTTACATTCTTGACATCCTGAGGCAAAGCTACACTATAAACTCCATTAGCTAAATGAATTACAGAATTATCTTTTATTCTGGAACCGTTTAGATATTTGTATGGATTTCCTTTAGTTCCATTTCCATCCTTTGAGGCATTGCTGTCAAAATAATAATCTGCAGAAAGAATGTCATTATTTGATGCACTGCTATCTAAGATTTCATCCTCAACATCAACTGATTCTAATGAAATCTCATCATCAAAAGAATCCAATGAATTGCAGTATATGACAGACTCATCCATTGAAAAAGCATCAGCATCTGCTGCAAATGATATTGGAATGACAATTAAACAAAGGAAAATCATCAAACAAACAAGAAGTTTATAATGAGTTTTATGCATTTTTATTCTCCAAAGATTTATTATATTAATAGTATATTTTTTATTATATAAATAATAAATAGGATAAAAAATGAAAAAATATGATAAAAAAATGAACAAAAATACACTAAAAGAATAAAGAAAGAAGAGAAAAATAGAAATAAAAAAGTAATAAAAAATAAAAAAGAATTTTAAGGATTAACCTATCCTTGTTTCATTGATAGGTCCATTTGAAGACCAGTAAGCCTCATATATTCCAGGATCATACTGACCGCCAGATGTGGAAAATACGGAACGGTAAATAGGGTCTCCATACTCATCATACAATCCGGTTTCATAATCCTTTTGCCAATCATCGTAATGCTTAGCTGGTTTTGAATCAGAATCCATGTATGCCTTTTTTATCTCAGAACTGTTGTCTTCGCTTACATCAGACAAGTTCAAATCACCATTATCAGACATGTCTTTTGAATTGTTGGAGTTCATGATGTAAAATGCTCCAAGAAAAATGCCTAAAACGACTATTACTGTTAAACATATAATTAAAACTTTATTGCTATCCATCAAATCACCCCTTAAAGATGAAATTCAGTCCAATCATGAATAAAATTAAATGAAATGAAAAAAATAAAAAAAGTAAAAAAAATTAAGAAAAAGCAAATGGAATCATTTACTTGTAAATCATAGTTCCAATACCTTCTTTTGTAAAGATTTCAAGAAGCAAGGTATGTTTGATTCTTCCATCCAAGATATGTGCTGATTTGACTCCATTGTTTAGTGCATCAATACAGGTTTCAATCTTAGGAATCATACCTCCAGAGATGATTCCCTCTTCAATAAGAGCAGGAATCTCATCCACATGGATTCTTTGAATCAATGTTGAAGGATCTTCTGGATCTCTCAATACACCTGGAACATCCGTTAAAATGATTAGCTTTTCTGCATCCATTTCACCAGCTATTGCACCAGCTACAGTGTCTGCATTAAGGTTCAATGTAGTGCCGTCTTCTGCAATTCCAATAGGGGAAACAACTGGAATGAAATCGTTTTCAGTGTACATTTCAAGAATTTCAGGATTGATTCTTTTGATTTCACCAACCAAACCTAAATCAATCTCTTCAATCTCACCGGTTTCCTCATCCTTTATCTTATGAATCTTTTTGCATGCTTCAATAAGCTTATTGTCCTTACCAGACAATCCAGCACCTTTACCGTCATGCAAGCAGATTTGAGATACGATATCTGTATTGATGTTACCTACAAGAACCATTTTTACAATGCTCATGGTTTCCTCATCAGTTACCCTTAATCCCTTGATGAATTTAGGTTCCTTTCCTAATTTCTTCATGGATCGGGTAATTTCAGGGCCTCCTCCATGAACAACTATAGGTTGCATTCCAACATATTTCAATAATACAGTATCTCGTGCTGTAGAAGCCATTGCCTCATCATCCACCATAGCATGGCCTCCGTACTTAATCATGACCTTTTTATTGTAAAATTGTTTAATGTAAGGTAGCGCCTCTACCAAAATGTTTACTCTTTCCATTTCAATCACATAAATAAATCAATAAAATATAGTTTTTGAATTTTCTTTAAAATTTGTAAAAAAATTATCTTAAATGAAATATCAATTGATAAGTTTGTTTATAATACTATATAAAAATATCAGTGAATAATGAAATCAGAATCATTTGAAGAATTACAAAATCATTATAAAATTGATATTAGTTCGTAAATTTCAATTTAAAGTATATATTATAATTGAAATTAAAAAATAATCTATAAAAATGCTTAAATTTAAATATATCCTATTTTAAATTAAAAATTAACTTAGTTTTAAAAGGAAATCAGTTTATATCAAAAATAAACTATTTATAACAAATAGTTTAAAAAATAAAAGATTTATAATAAGTTTACTATAATTGAACAATTTTAATCTTTAAATCATGATTTGCTTTTAATCCATTTTCGAAAGCTAAGTTAAAAAAATAGGAGAAAAATAATGTTGAAAATAAATAGAAGCATTTTAATCATATGCATTGTATCATTGTTTTTAATAATCGGCCAAATCTCTGCAAGCGATACCGATTCAATGAAAATTAAGGATACAATCCACAATGATTTAAGTTTAGATCAATTGAATGATTCAGATATGGATAATCTTGAATCTGATGAAATGGAAGAAACAGCACAAACGGAAACAGAAACTATCGATGAAATAGTTGAAGAAAAGCAAAAGGACACAACAGGAGTTGTTATGGCCAATGACAATTACAGTTGTGGACCTGCATCTCTTGCCACTGCATTAAACCGAAATGGGCTTAATCTCAGCTTAAATGAAGTGTCCAAACATACAAATACAAGTTTGAATGGAACAAGCATGCAATCCTTGATTGATGCTGCAAAATACTATGGCTTCAGCGCTTATGGAGTTGAAGTTGATACCAAGGGCCTTAATGAAAACAACATAGTTCATTTGAATATCAATGGATGTGAGCATTGGACAGTAATAAGCAAGGTAACAGACACTCATATATTTTTAGCTGATTCAACTGAAGGAAACATTAATTTCACCCTTGATGAATTCAATTCATACTTTTCCAAAAAAGCAATCATCCTCGCCAATAATAGTCTAAATGACTTGAAGAATGACTTGATTTCAAACCAGATCACCATCTTAAACAAGGACCAATGCTTGAAAATCTCTGGAAAAGGTTTGAAGAAGAAGGTTGTTGGTTATAGAATAGTTTGGAAATACGGTTGGAGACAAAAATACGGTTGGATTTTAAGGCCTAAAGTGGTTGGAGGCCATGTATCATTTACCCAATGGGTATATGTTAAGGGATATCATGCTGTTTGGGGAAAATACAAAGTAAAAGAGCCTATTTACAAGTATTATTTTGTATCTGATGATGCGATGACAAGCGCTAAAATCAAAAAGTAAATTTATGGAGAAAATATAAAAAATATTAAGGAGCTTAAGCATGGATAAGAAAATTACAATAGTCATGATTGCAATAATCGTTGCAGTGGTTGCCATTGGGGCCTTTTTAGCACTTTCCAATACTTTCATTCCAGAAAGTTCAGAGTATACAGACCTCTTTGATTATTCAATTGAGCCGACAACAAGCTGGAATGCAGACAAGAATGAGTATTCATTCAGCCAAAGCATAAAGTCTGTTAATGGGAAGGACTATAAGAATATTGAAATCAAGGTAAATTTCTATAAGGGAAATGATCTTTTAGACAGTTATGGCTCTAAAATAGACTCTACAAAAGATGGCAAATTCGAGCTTAAATTCACAAAAGAACTATCCGAAGAGCCAGATGCATTTTATTATGATGTAGTGAGTGTAACTGAAGTCTAAGTCTAATTTAATCAATTAGTATTTTTTTAAAATAAATGGAATAAACTAATTTTGATTTATTCTATTTATTACTATTTTTTCTTTTTTTATAGAACATATATTAAGATATGTAGATAGAGATATACATCAAATTAAAAATAATACTTACATATCATTTAATTAACAATAGCTTATTTTAAAATGATAGAAAACAATGTTATCAACAAAATAATTAATCGAGTATTTAATTAAATTGAATGAAATTTTTTAGCAAAATTTTCATAAAAAATATAAAGTACATGAAATAGTAAAAAAATGGTCTTTAAAAAATAGTTAAAAATAATACAAAAAGAATTAAAAAATAAAAAATTTAATTTTAAAAAAAATAAAAATAGAAGAAATAAATTCTTCTAAATAAAAAATCTATTTTTTACGTCCGAATGAGACAGTTGAAACTAAGCTTAATAAAGCAACAACTACTAAAGCAATTGAGTTACCAGCTGCAGGAGTTACAGGAACAGCTTTTTCTGCTACAGGAGTGGAAGGTTCTTCTTCAGGCTCATCCACAGGTTCATCTACTGGTTCCTCAGGTTC
>NZ_JAEDCO010000011.1 GCF_016294135.1 Methanobrevibacter ruminantium | reverse complement strand
AATTGCATCCAAGTATTTGATGTCCTTCTCCTTCAATATGAAATCGATAAGCTTGGTTTTCTTTTTATCTTCCATTTCCACTTTTGAGAATATGTTTTGATAGGAACGTTTAGGGTAATAGATCTCTTTGGCAATATTGTGGATGTAATCCTTTTCCTCTTCAGTGATTATTCCTTCATTAACCGCCAAGTCCAATTTGTAGTCAACATTTACAAGAGCTTCTGAGAACGGAACTTGATTGACAGGGTCAAAACTTAAAGCCACATAGTCATCTGAAGTAATTGCTCCAGATCTGTACGCCTTGTAAACGTAACCGATTCCAATCATGCCTAAATCATCAAGTTCTGATGCTCTTAAAGCTCCCATACTGCTTCCTCCAACTACAGTTATTCCCTTATCCAATGCCTTCATGATTTCCTTATGGGCCACTGCAGGTGTATGGTGGAAAGCACCATCAATGATTCCGATTATGTCTGGCTTTTCAGATATTGCCTTTAGGATGTCTCCTCTTTTAACTGGAGGTCTATAGTCTGCATCAAGTATTGTTTTTGCTTCATCCTCCAATATGGATAATCCTAAATAAACGATGATTTTTTTAGTCATGTTAAAATCTCTTAAAATTAATGATAATTATAAATTTATTTTTAAATTAATCCTCTACGTGCTTTTCTATCATATTCCAAAGCGCGATTACCTAATCTTTCCTCATCCAATGAATAGAGCTCAGCCTTTGGAATGATCACTCTTGCAACATTGATTCCGATTTCATCTCTTGTAAGGTCAGTGTATAATATTTGATTGAATCCAACTTTCTGAACCTCTTCAATGCTTGTTTCAATATCCTTTTTGATTGAATGTGAGCTTTTGTCTTCAATATCGCCAAGATTTATGGTTTCATCTTCCCTTTGGAAGTAATGCTTATTCATTCTCTTCATGTGTTCATAACCTGATTTTCTCATGAAGTCTGCTCTGATTGTGTCTTCACGGGTACCATGGATCTGGGTTGCTCTGCTCTGTGCAACTTCAGTAAGTGCTCTAATCACTGCAACTTCAGGGTTCAAGTGGGTTCCAACACCTAAAGTTAGGAGTGCTGGATCCTTGAGGACAGTATCATCAGCGCTTGCAGCTATTGTGGTTATCTTCAAGTCTGCTGTGATGTCCATAAGCTTAATATCAATTCCTTGGCTATTGAACTTGCCTAAAAGCTCATTGATAATTTCATTGTCAATGCTGTCTTGACTTATTTCCTTCTTGTTTCTTTTTGTAAGTTCAAATATGCTCCATGCATCCCTTTCAACAACTTCAAAAATACCATGCAAGACAGATTCCTCTATGATGTTTCCGGATGCAAGACCATTTGTGTTTCCTTTAAAAATAGCTATTGGACTTGGGCTCACTTCCCTTGTAGGAATGTAAGGATGGAAAACTGCATTTGATGGGACATAGATTGTCTCTTCGCTTATGATATCTTCAGCTTCAATCCATTCAAGCCTTGAATTTTCAACATTCTCATTGCCATAATTCTTTGGCAAGAGGAGTTCTTTTGGGTCAAGCACATTTTTTTCATTCTTTATGTTATTGTATGTGTCTACAAATGTTCTTTCTCCATCGATATCCTGCCTTTCTGCAGAATACCTTTCAAATCCTTCCATCATTGCAGATGCCTTTGCCTGCTCTCTGGTAGCGCCTTTTCCTGCATAGACACTTACACTACCGGATTGTGCAGTTGGGCGGATAGCTGAAAATACTGGAATCTTGACTCTATCCAAGTCTGTAATGTCAGTCAATCTGGTTATTCCAGCGGTTCTAAGCTTTTTCTCATTTATCTCAATTGTTTCCTTCGGGTCTCTTACTCTATGAGTTCCCTTAAAGAATTTTATTGGAATATCTTCAAACATGTTTTTTATCCTTAGCTATTTTCAAAATAATTTTGAAATTGTTTTAAAATTTTAAATTTTATAATATTTATATTATGTAATTGATTATTTATAATAATTGTTATAGGTTTATTTCAATCATTCGTTTAATTTTTAAATAATAAGTGATATAAGAAAGTATAGGAGAAAACTAATAATTCAATTGAGGCTTTCAAATGCAAATTAAGGATAATGAGATTCATAATTTTCACATAAAAAACATCTTGAAAAAATTGGAAGAGAAAGACTTGGATGCCATGTTGGTGGCTAATTTCAATAATATCCATTACTTGTCAGGATACTTGTCAACAAGCTTTGCATTCATGATCATTAAGGAAAATCCAATCATATTTGTTTCTGGAATGGATATGGAAAATGCAGAAAACACATCTTCCATCGATATTGTGAAGTATGAATCATTTGATAAGATGATTGAATATCTAAAAGATGAAGGAATCAAGAGCTTAGCCATTGAATCAGACTTGACTGCAAACGTTTATGAAAAGTTCAAGGACTTCAATCTCACTATCTCCAATGCAATTTCAACTGAAAGGATGATAAAGTCTGATGATGAAATCCAAAAGATGATTAAGGCAACTGATATTGCACATAAGTCACTCCTTGAATTGGATGTCCGCTCCAAGCAGGAGAAGGGGGCAGAAGAATGGGAATGTGCATATGAATTAGGCTATCTGATGAGAAAGAATGGGGCAACCGTTGAATCATTTGATACAATATTTGCAACTGGCCCTGTATCATCATTGCCTCATTCAACTCCAAGGCAACATGTCCTTGACACACCAGTTTTAGTTGATTACGGCTGTAAGTTTGAGGGTTATTGCTCTGACACAACAAGAACTTTCATCTACACAGAAAGGCAGGAGGAAATATCCAATATAGTTCTTGAAGCTCATGACAAGGCCATTGATGCTGTTAAGGCAGGTGTAAAAGCTTGTGAAGTGGATAAGGTGGCAAGAGACATCATAACTGAATATGGTTATGGGGATAATTTCATTCACAGCACTGGCCATAGCTTAGGATTGGACATTCATGAAAATCCTTCAGTTTCCCTAAAGGATCAAACTGTTTTGGAGAACAATATGATTATAACAATTGAGCCAGGAATCTATCTTGAAGGAGAGTTTGGAGTAAGGATAGAGGATATGGTTTTAGTTGACAAAACGGGTAAACTGATTGGTAATTTGCCTCAAATATTATAATTTTTCTTTTTAATTTTCCCTAATTTTTTCAGTCAAATTTTAATTTTTTAATCTCATTATAATTTTACAAATCGCTTAATTTTTCTTATTTTTAGTTATTTTTTCATATAAATATGATAATGATTTTATTTTGAAATTTAACGGGTTTAAAATCGTTATATTTAAGTATTAATCTTTAAAAATCTATTTTTGAGTTTCACCATCTAAAAAAATCAAACGTTCTTAAAAAATTTTTAGGATGTGTTGGTTTGGAAATAAATCTTAGAACAATTTTATTGTTTCTTGAAGTTCTAATAAAATTATTTCTAATTTTTATTGAATAATCCTCTCTGTCTATAATGCCATGAAAAAAGTTAGGTTAGATTTTTTCCTTGATGGGCTTTTCCTATTTTTGAATGCTAATAAAAATTTTTAAATATCATTTTTATTAAATTATATTTATGGATTTATTGACAGATCCAAAATTTTTTAAGAACGTTGTGTTATTTGAATTCTTTTAGAATTCATTTAACATTCATTGACTTTTTTATCTAATTTAATTTTCCAATCTAATTTTAATTTTATTAAATCACTTTAATTTTATCACAGCATTATAATTTTACTTATTTTTTATTATATTCTAATTAAATTGTTTTTTTAAGTTTATAAATAAGTTAAATTTATTAATTACTTATACAAATCTATTATCAATGTTTATTGAAGATTTAATAATCAAATTATCGAATATAATAGAAAATAAAATAAACCAATCTTTTTTAATTGCCTTTCAAGAGTACTTGCTTAAGGCAGGAATATTTACATTGGCATCCCAAATATTGGCAATTATTCTAATGGTTTATATTGCATTCATCATTCTATTTTCACTAGTTTCAATAGTGTTGTCATTTAATTTGATATTTGCTTTATCTTTAGCTGTTTTCATTCCAACAATTGCATTCATTTTGATCTTGTTTTTGAAAATAGAAAAAAGGGCAAGTGAGATAGAAAACTCAATTCCAGACTTCTTAAGGCAATTGTCATCTATGCTAAAGGTTGGATTAAGTTTGGAAAATGCTTTGGTGGACATGTCTGACCATAGAAAAGGGCCATTGTATGATGAATTAAGAAGAGTTGTTGTTGAGATAAGGATGGGAAAATCTCTTGATGAATCATTTAGCAATATGGCAATGAGACTCAACTCAAAGGACCTTGAGAGAAGCTTTAAAATCATATTGAATGCCCATAAAAGCGGAGGATCCTTGTCTGAGATCATTCTTGATGTAAGTGATGACTTAAGGGCTATGCTGATATTGAAGAGGGAGAGAAAGGCAAGCGTTATGATGTCAATAATGTTTCTAATAATCGCTTCAACAATAGCCGCTCCCTTTGCCCTTGGGATGGTTGGAGTCTATTCATCCTTCATGATTGAACTTGGAAAAGGTGGATCAATTTGCGAAGTCGCACCGCTTGCTGCAGAGATTTATCTCCTCATTCATTCAATTTTGGCAGGCTTTCTAATAGCTTTGATAATGTATGGGGACTTGAAGAAAGGGCTTAGGTATTCAATTCCAATCACATGTTCTGCCTTTGCGGTATTCTATATAATCAACAACTTTGGAGCAGGATTCTTTGGATTAGTGTAATTATGTGATATTATGAGAAATATAGATTTAAATTTTCCAAGCATTTTAATTCATGACAATAAGGGTCAAGGGGCTGTTGAATTGATATTGATAATTGGAGGAATAATCGTAATCATTCTTTTGGTTGTTTCAATGTATAAATCATATATCGTTGACTTGGGGACTGAAATTGATTCAAATGAAATAAACACTTTAAACAGTTCATTTGGTGATATTGCTTCTAAATTTGAATAGTTAATTATTTTACCAAAACTTATTATTGAATAAAACAAATAGTTTATTAATTATTTGAAAATTCAAAGATTAAAGAAATAATTAAAATTAAAAAATAATTTAGGAGTCAAAATCATGAAATTCTTAATTAATGGTGAATTTATAGACAAATCAGACCATTATGATGTCATCAATCCATACAATGGAGAAATTGTGGATACTGTTCCAATAGCATATAGAAGTGATGTTGATAATGCTGTTGAAGCTGCAAATAATGCAAAGAAAGCATTGAATGAATTATCTGCAAAGGAAGTTTCAATAAACCTTCAAAATGCTTGCGAAGAGCTTGAAAAGGAAAGCAAGAACATTGCAAAACTGATTGTTGCAGAAGCTGGAAAGCCATATAAGCAAGCTATTGTTGAACTTCAAAGATCTGTGGAAACACTTCAATTTGCAGCTGAAGAGGCAAAGAGAATCTATGGTGAGTCAGTACCTATTGATGCAACTGGCTCAACTGAGACAAGATTCTTGGCATTCACTAAGAAGGTTCCTCTTGGTGTTGTTGGAGCGATTACTCCATTCAATTATCCAGTGAATTTAGCTCTACATAAGATAGCTCCAGCTATTGCAGCTAAAAACACTGTTGTTATGAAACCATCTATGGAAGCACCGCTTTCCGCTTTAAGATTGGCTGAAATAATCAATAACCATTTTCCAGATGGTGTAATAAACTCTGTAACTGGTTATGGAAGCGAAGTTGGAGATGCAATGGTGGTTTCAACTGGAGTGGACAAGATATCATTTACAGGAAGTGTAGCAACTGGATTGTTCATCTCATCAAGGGCAGGAATGAAGAAATTGACAATGGAACTTGGTGGAAACGATCCTTTAGTCATACTTGAAGATGCAGACATTGAAAAGGCAGTAAGTGCTGCAGTATCCGGTGCATTCCTATTCTCTGGTCAAGTCTGCATTGGTGTAAAGAGATTGATTCTTGACAATAGGATTGCAGATGAATTCATAGACATGTTTGTAAAGGAGGCAAGCAAGTTAAAAATGGGTAATCCTATGGATGAATCAACTGATATAGGTCCTGTAATCAATGAAAGCTCCGCCCTTAATATTGAAACCTCTGTCAATAGGGCAATTGAGGATGGTGCAGAACTCTTGCTTGGTGGAAACAGAAAAGAGTGCTTCTATGAACCAACCATCTTAGACAATGTAACTATGGATATGGATATTGTAGCTAATGAGACCTTTGGTCCAATTGCACCTATAATCAGAGTGGATGGCCTTGATGAAGCAATCAAAGAGGCAAACAATACACAATATGGCCTTCAGGCAGGAGTCTTTACAGAAAGTATCCATAGTGCCTTAAGATGTGCAAATGAAATTGATGCAGGTTCAGTTTTAATCAATAAGGAATCCACATTCAGAACCGATGCAATGCCATTTGGAGGATTCAAGTCAAGCGGTATGGGCAAGGAAGGAATCAAGTATGCAGTTGAGGATATGTGCAAGACCAAATTGATTGCATTCAATTGCAGATAATTTCCAATATTTTGATAAAGTATTAATTTAAAGAGGAATAAATTATTATTCAAGAAAAAATTAAAGTTTAAATTAATTTTTAAAATTTTTATGATTATCAAGTGATATTATGTGGGATACTGCTAAAGATTATAGAATTTTAATAGCTATGCATTCTCGTGAATTATTCCTAAGAACTGTTCAAACAGGAAGTTTTAGGGGGAATTGGAATAAGAAAGGAGCTATTGAAGAAACCAAAAGGATGGAGCCGGACTTAAAGTCATTGCTTTACTGCTATCTTGAAGGAGATACATTAGCTAATTGTGAAGATGTTGATAAGCTTGAAGAAAAAGCCAATAGGATCATTGATTTCCTTGGCGGTGAAGATTGGGCTCATAAGTTTATGAATGGAGCTCCAAAGGATGAAAGGGAAAAGACTGAAGAAAACATTGCTAAGGTCAGATTCTTCCTTGACACCATTTTAGGTCTTAGAAACAGATTCAAATTCGGACCAATTGATGATCCAATCATTGCAATTGATGTGAAGGTTGGAGAAATCATGAGTGTCAGCAAGCACCCTAATGCTGATTCCCTAATGATTTGTAATGTAAATCTTGGAAAAAGGGCTTTGAAAGTTGTTACCAATGACTTGACTGTTAAGGAAGGAAATAGAGTAGGCGTTTCATTGCTTCCTCCTGCTACATTTATGGAAATTGTTTCTGAAGGTATGTTTTTAGGAATGAACGGTAGCATCTTGAAGGATGTTCAAGGTGAATTGGGCCAAATGCCTAATGGAATACCTATGGAATCATTGAATGAAACCAAAAACATGATTACAAACTTCTTGGACAATTAACCCAAACTTTTAGACAAACTTTTAGAAAAAGTTTGATCAAAACTTTTTCACTTTTTTTTATTTTTCATTAATCTTTTCATTTTTTCATTTTTCTATTTTTTTATAATATTTTCTACCAGCTTTTCCATTTCTTCGATAATATTTTCTTAAATTCTAGTATTATCCTAACTAAATTACTTATGATATTAACATGACATTAACATTTTTTTCAAATTTCATGAAATTTTCAATGATATTATCATGATATTATCATTTTTTGGAAATTTTTGAATTTTTTCTCTAAAATTTTACTTATTTTTTCGTTTTGATATTGAAATTTTTCTATTTTTTAATTTTTAGATAATTTTTACAATTATTTTTAATTTTTATTTCAATTTTAGCAATTTTTTTAAATTTTAATAGTTATTTTTGACTTAAAAAACATAAAGTATTTATATAAGCAAATAGACATATATTATATAATAAGCTTATTTGATGTTTAAATTGTTAAATTTCATATGAATTTCTTAATAAAACTCAAAATTAAAAAATTCATATCTTTAATTATTAATTCATTATCCATAGGCTAAAATTTTTAAAAATTAAAGGATTTTGCAATGTTTTAAGTGCATTGACAACAAACATTTTTATTTGATTTATTGAGTTATAATGGTGAAAAAATGGTAGAAGTTTCAACTCTTTACGATTTGGATATATATACATTAGCAGGACAGTATGTAGGTCGAGTACACGATGTAGTTTTAAATATCAGATATGGAACTATCTCTAGACTTCAAGTAAAAGCTTTAGAACCTGAAAGAAAAAGTGCAGGGTTCAGAGATATCTTTAGAGGTGGATTCCAGTTCGTACCTGAAGAAGAAGTAGGCAGAACCTTCCAAGAAGGCTTACTTAACATTGAGTTTGACAGAGTAACTGCTATTGGCGACATTATGTTAATTGATCCTCAAGACTTAAAAAGACCAAAACCTCCAGTAGCTGGAGAAGAAATGTCTATTCGCCCAAGACCAGAGCCTGTTAGAGCAGCTCCGGCAGAAGCTCCTGTAGAATCTCCTATACCAAAAGCACAATAGTTCTTTAACTAAATATGTTTTTAATCTTTGAGATTTTTACCATATCCTTTGATTACTAGCCTATTTTTTCTAAATGTAATTTCAGATTAATTAACATATTTAATTTATTTTCTCTTTTTTTCAATTTTTTTCATGAAGCAATTTTCATCATTTTCTTGTTATTATCAATGTTATTAACAATTTATAATAAATGGTTAAATTTTTTAATTTTTCATTTTTAATCAAAATTTAAACACTTAACTATATTCAATAGGATAGTTTTTTATTTAATAAAGAATAATTATAATTAAGGAAAATTTATTTAAATTAATTTAAATTAATTTTATACATTCAAAAAATTTTCAATTTTTCATATTTGAGGTGAACTGATGATTGTAGGTATTGTAGGATGTGGGGCTATAGCCAATACTATAGTAAATGAATTCATGTCTGATAGTGGAATACAAATTAAATATTTCTATGATACAGACATAGAACGGGCAGAAAATCTTGCACAGATTGCAAATGGTGTTGCTGTTTTAAGATTGGAAGATATGTTGGATGACGTTGATTTGATTTTGGAATCAGCTTCTCCAATTGCATTAAAGATCATTGCATTGGATATCCTTGAAAGAGGTGTTGATCTTATGGTAATGAGTGTAGGTGCATTGATGGATAATGAATTCAGAAACAAGGTTAGAAAAACTGCAGAAGACAATAATGCTAAAGTGTATGCTCCTTCAGGTGCTATAGTTGGCTTGGATGGTATCAAGGCGGCATCCATAGGCAAGATTACAGAAGCTTCATTGACTACAAGAAAAGCGCCTAAATCTTTAGGAAGGGAAGTTGAAGAGGAAGAGGTTCTATTTGAAGGAAAAGCTTCAGAAGCTGTTGAGAAATTCCCAGTGAATATCAATGTTGCAGCATCCTTAAGCATTGCATGCAATATGGATATTGATGTAAAGATAATAGTGGATCCAAAAGTGGAGAGGAATGTTCATGAGGTTGTAGTTAAAGGTGACTTCGGCGAATTCAGAACAAGCTCTGAAAACTATCCATTTGCTGCAAACCCAAAAACAAGCATGTTAGCTGCATTTTCAGCTATTAAGCTCTTAAAGAGTTTTGGTGAATGTTTCTCTGTAGGAACATAATTTAAATTTAATATATTTAATTAAAATCAATTTAATTTTTTCAAAATCATGTATTGTATAATGAAATAACTAGAATTTAGGTGATTAGATGAAGGATTATGAGATTTATTCAACTATGAAGGTTCCAAAGAACTCCAATATCATCATACGTTTAGATGGTCGCAAGTTTCATAGTTTATCAAAGGCATTAGATCTTGTAAAGCCTTATGATGAAAACTTCTATAAGATAATCACAAATGTTTGCCTCGACATATTCAATCAGTTTGCACCTAAATTCATTTATGCATTTTCAGATGAAATCAGCATACTTTTGGATGAGATTCCATTTTCAGGCAGAGTTGAGAAGATCAATTCTGTATTCGCTTCACTGGCTTCAAGTTCCTTTACATATAATTTATTAAACGATTATTCTAATGAATTTGATTTAGATAACCTATCAGATAATGAAAGGAATATTGTATTTCCTATTTCATTTGATTCAAGAATCATTCCAATCGATGATGCATCTATATCTGACTACTTCAAATGGAGACAAGATGAATGTTGGAGAAATTGCATCAATGGATATGGCATCTGGGCACTGAAAAAGGAATACGATAGTGAAGAAGCAAATGAGAAAATTAATGGATTGAAATCTAATGAAATCCATGACATGCTATTTGAGAGAGGAATAAATCTCAATGATGTGGAAACCTGGAAGAAAAGAGGAATAGGAGTTTATAAGAGATCTTGGGAAATTGAAGGATTCAATCCTAAAAAACAGGAAAAAACAGTCTCAACAAGGTCTGAAGTCTTTGTTGATTATGATTTGGATATCTTTAATCAAGAGTTCTTTGAAAAATTATAACTTTCAATTATTATGCTAACTATTTTTTATTTTTAAAAGTGATATTATGGGATTTGAAGATTTAGTCTCAAAAATGAACCGGAGAAATCAATTCAAGAAGGTCTGTGTAGACCAGGGAGTGATCGATTCTGTAGTGTTCTATTCTAAAAAATCATATCCCAATGAATTTTTAGCCATGCTTGATGGACACGTTAAGGATAATGTTCTATATATCACTGGACTTTTGTTCCTGCCTGGTGAAAGGTCCCATACAAGCGCAAGCTTTAACGATTGGATGATTCCACCTAATCAGAAAAAATGGGGTTCTGTACATTCCCATCCAGGAAACAATGCAAATCCGTCACATGCAGATTTAATGACATTTTCAAAGCATGGGCCATTCCATATTATTGTCTGTGAACCGTACAGCTTAGAGACTATGAAAGCTTATAATGCTTATGGAGAGCCAGTTGGATTTGAAGTTGGAAACTTTAGGGATGAGAATAAGGATTTGATGCTTGAGGACTTAAAGCAAATCAAAGAGGAAATTGATGAAATGGATGGTGAGGATCTAAGTCCTTCATTCTTTGATTTGGATAAGGACTTGTCATATTTTGATGATGATAAGGAAAAGACCAATAAGTATTCTCATGAATTTGACGAATCTTATGATCCATATAACATATCCGATGAGGATTTGGGAGCTATTGACTTGAATCCAACTGTTGTTGAAATAGGTGGAGAGAGAATCAATGGTCAAAGTCCTAAATTAGGTCTTGTCATTGAATTTAGAGATGGAAAGCCTATTTTAAAAGGAGTTTCAAATAAATTCCTCGAAGATGAGGATGAGTAAATCCAAGTTAAAAAAAGAATATTTTGTCTCCAATTCATTAGTTTTTTTTTTAAAAAGAGAATAAGATTATATTTGCTATTTCTAAAATTTAAAAAAAGAAAAAAAGAAAAAAAGATTAGAATTCAATGAATTCTAATTAAACTGTTTTTTAACATTCCACTTAAAGAATTAAGCTGGTTGCATCATAAACGTTTTCTAATTGTTTAATCTCTTCAACAGCTTCTTTGGTAGCAGGCTCATCTAAAGTGAGAATCATAATAGCTTCTCCGCCAGAGGAGTCTCTTCCAACTTGCATGATACCAATGTTGATGTTCTGTTCACCAAACTTAGTACCGATTGCACCGATACTTCCAGGAATGTCTTTGTATTTTGCAATAAACATGTTTCCTTCAGGTTTTACATCTACCCAGTAGCCATTGACCTTAATGATCTTAGGTTCGTGCAAGTAGGTACCGTCTGCAGACATTTGGCCTGCTTTGGTTTTTGCAGTAACCTTAATCATGGTTTCGTATCCTTCGCTGTCATCGCTTACAGCTTCAGTGATGCTGATTCCTCTTGCTTTTGCAACAGAGGTTGCGTTTACAGCATTAACTGCAGTTTCAGTAATTGGGTTTAAGATACCTTGCAAGATGGTTCTTGTGAACAATTCCCTATTTGGAACTTTAGCGATTTCACCTTTGTAAGTGATTTCCAATTTTTTGATAGGGCTGCTTGCAGATTGTGAAATGAAGCTTCCTAATTTTTCACAAAGCTCTAGGTAATTGTTGGTTTCTTCAAATTCGCTGTTGTTCATACGAGGCATGTTGATTACGTTTTTAGGCATGCCCCCCTTGAATAAGGTAATTACTTCATTTGCTACGATGATAGCTGCATCCCTTTGAGCCTCTTTAGTGGATGCTGCAATGTGAGGAGTACATACGATATTGTCCAATTCGAACAATTTGTTTTCTTTTGCAGGTTCCTCTTCATATACGTCAAGACCTGCTCCGAGGATTTCTCCATTTACCAATGCATCATATAATGCATCTTCGTCAATGATTCCTCCACGTGCACAGTTAAAGATAAGTGCAGTGTCTTTCATCATCTTGAATTGTTCAGTTGAAATTGAGTGTTCAGTTTCAGGAGTGAGTGGAACGTGAATGGTAATTACATCTGCTCTGGTTAATACATCTTCAATGTTTTCGTATAATTCAACGCCCATGTTTTTAGCTACTTCAGGAGGTAAATATGGGTCGTATGCAATGGCATCCATTTCAAATGCCTTACATCTGTTTACAACTTGGGATCCGATTCTTCCCATACCGATTACACCAAGGGTCTTGTTTCTAAGTTCCATACCCATAAATGCTTTTTTCTCCCATTTTCCAGCTTTGGTTGATTTATCAGCAATAGCTATTTTACGGATGGTGCTTAAGATGAGCCCCATTGTGTGTTCTGCTACAGTGATAGAAGTAGATTCAGGCGCATTTACTACCATAATACCTTTTTGGGTAGCTGCATTCACATCAACGTTGTCTACACCTACACCTGCTCTTGCAATGATCTTAAGATTGTCTGCCTTTTCAATGACTTCAGCAGGCAATTTGGTTCTGCTTCTTATAAGGATAGCATCATATTCACCAATGGTTTCAAGTAACTCTTCAGGTGTGATGCTAGTATCCACTACAACTTCACAAACTTCTTTTAAGTTTTCAATACCTTTTTCATTTATTGCATCTGCGACTAATGCCTTCATTATTTCACCGTTTTTTATTTGAAATAAATTATGTAATTTTAATATATTGATTGAGATTAAAATTAATGATAATTATAAAGGTACTTCGTATATATAGTAAATCTAGTTTTTGGATAATTTATTTTATGGGAATTCATACGAAGTACCTTATAATATATTATGTATTGTTTACATAATATTTAAAACATTTGTAAACTAGGTTCATTTTCATTTGTATTTTTTCCAATTATTCATGTGTTTTTTCATTCATTTTAATTTACTTCAAATCTCAGCATTCAAATTTCATTTAATAAGATTTATATATTTAATGACTCTATATTATTATAGTTAACTTAGGTTAATTCTAGAAAAAAATGTGAGGTTAAAAATGGTAAGTATTGAAGAATTTCCAATTGCAAGTTCAGATCATATTCCTGGATACAAAATTGTAGAAGAAAAAGGATTCGTATACGGCTTGACCGTACGTGCACGTGGTATTGGTGGAGACATTGGTGCAGGATTAAAAGGATTGTTAGGTGGAGAAATCAAGCAATACGTTTCAATGATGGAAGAGTCCAGAGATGAATCAATTAATCGTTGCATTCAACACGCTAAGGAATTAGGTGCAAATGCAATCATCACCATGAGGATGGATTCAGACAGCATTTCCCAAAACATGCAAGAAGTTTTAGCATATGGTACTGCTGTTGTAATTGAAAAAGAGGATTAATTCTCTTTTATCTTTTTATTTTTTAAAATTCTTTAACTATTTTCTATAATTATTTAACTATTTTCTATAATTATTTAACTATTTTTTATAATTCTTTAACTTTTTTCATCTTTTCTTAAAGCTTTTTTTAAATCATTAACTTTATAAGTAATCACTTCATAATATATAACTACCGAACGGTAGGTAGGTAATATGAACACTAAAGAAAAGATATTTGATGTGTCTTTAGATCTGTTTTCAAAAAAAGGGTATGATTCTGTTTCACTTAGAGAGATTGCAGATGAAGTGGGTATTAGGAAAAGTTCAATATACAGTCACTATTCATCTAAAGAAGCGATATTAATGGATATATTTAATTACTTAAGAAACCTTTTTGAATATGATGAATTGCTGAATAATGGAGACTTGAACTTGACTGCAGACAATGAAATTTTAATCAAAAACCCGGAACTGTTCTATCATAGGGGTTCTGAAGCCATCAAGGTAATGTTCAGTGAGGAGAGAAATCTAAAGATTTGGAAATTGATCTTTATACAGATGAATCATAATGATAAGATAAGGCTCTTTTTCCAGAATGAGATTCTTGTCAAGCCATTGATATTTTGGAAAGGATTCTTCAGTATCTTAAAGGAAAATGGTATTATTAGAGAAGATTGCAATCCTGAACTTTTGGCTAAGGAATATTATAGTTTTCCAATTTATTTGCTTCTTGAAATATGTGCAAAATATGATGACATTCCAGAAAGTACATTAGAAAATTTCTTTGAGGAAGCGGAAGAGCATGCAAACTTCCTATTGGATTGTGTGAAGGTGAAATGATGGTTGAGGATAATTTTAATTTAGAGGAATATCTTGCTGAAGGAGCAGAAATAATTGTTAAGGACGCGATTAAAGCTACTTTCAGGAATCCTAAGGAAAGCTTGTTTCTTGCTAAGTTTGCAAAGCATACAAGAAAGGCTACTGCAATTAGAGATAGCTATAGCAAGGATGGTAAGCATATTCCTATTTTCTTAATTGCAAGCATTACAAGCAGTTGCAATTTGCATTGCACTGGATGCTATTCAAGAGCGAATGATGCATGCAATGATGATGAACCTTTAAACCAATTAAGTGGTGATGAATGGGAAGATATCTTCGCTCAAGCAAAAGACCTTGGAATTAGCTTTATTGTTCTTGCTGGCGGAGAGCCAATGATAAGAGAGGATGTTATCATAAAAGCAAGCAATTTTCCAGAGATTCTATTCCCAATATTTACAAATGGGACATTGTTGAATAATGATTATTTAAGATTATTTGATGGAAACAGAAATCTTGTTCCTATATTTTCCATTGAAGGAGACGAAGAGATAACTGATCTAAGAAGAGGAGAAGGAGTTTACAATCAGCTATTGAATTCAATGGAATTGATGAGAAAGAACAATCTTATATTTGGGTCTTCTCTTACCTTTACAAAAGGCAATCTATCCAATTTGCTCTCAAGGGATTATATCAATCAGCTAAGGGATTTTGGATGCAAAGTGATATTTTTCATTGAATATGTTCCAGTAAATGAGGAAACAATAGAACTTGCTCCTGGTGATGATGAGAGAGATTTGCTATTGGATGAGCTTGAACTTCTTAGAAAAGAGTATGATGATATGTTGTTCTTATCATTTCCTGGCGATGAAAAGACCTCTGGAGGCTGTTTAGCAGCAGGAAGAGGATTTTTCCATATAAATTCCCATGGTGGTGCTGAACCGTGTCCTGCTTCACCGTATTCTGATATTAATGTTAGAGATTCCTCTCTTCTTGAAGCATTGGATTCCAAATTGTTCAAGTCTCTTCGTGATGGTGGTATCCTTTTGGATGACCATGAAGGAGGCTGTGTATTGTTTGAACACAAGGATGAAGTGGAAAGAATTTTAAATGAATGATTTCAACTTTTTAACTTATTATCCTTTTCTTTTTTTAATCTATTTTTTCTCTATTTTTAACTATTTTTCGATAAATATAATAATTATTTAAATTAAATTTTTATTTAGATTTAAAATTATTTTAGAATTAATGAAATCATATATTTATAAAAATTTTTATTCAATTTCAATTTAGGTCGTGTTTATTATTTTTAATGAAGATTTAGAATTTAAAGGAAAATCAATCCCTCGTGTAGTTTTGGGAAATGCTCCATTTTTAGCTGATGCCTATTTTGGCCATAGGACTCGCTTATATAATTTAGATTTGCTTAGAAACCCAAACAATGTTAGCAAGATAATCGAAAAGTCATATGAATGTGGTGTAAAGTCCATCAACTTGGCAAACAAGGAAAATCTCTTGAAGGCATTCAAAATAGCTTGTGACAATGGAGTTGAAATGCAATCTGTTTCCACAATCGGAAAGACAGAAATGGATTATGTATTCCCTAATTATGAACAGGCAAAGATGGAAGCTACTTGGAAGGAAGACATTGAAAATTTGGCACAGTTTGATAACTCTGTGATGCTTGTTGATGAGTTCTTGGTTGATACCTATGATTGGGATTTCATAACTGAGATATTGGATGAGATCAATGGTGCAGGTGTTCCAGCAGGAATAATCACATCTTTCCCATTCAAAACAAGTGGAGAACTAATTGATTCCCCTATTCTTGAAGATAAAAGCCTTTTTGACTTCTATATGATTCCAGTAAACAAGCTTGGATACATGATGGACATTCCAGATTTCAGGTCTGATAAGCAGGATGAATTGAAAGGAATGCTTGATAAAATTGATAAGAAGATTATCATCAATAAGATTCTTGCTGTCGGAATCCAAAGACCGAAGGAGGCTTTCAATTTCCTGAATACATTGGATTTTGCCGATATGGTCACTGTTGGAATTGCAAGTGAAAGAGAGGCAGAGGAAACATTCGACATTTTAAATAAGATTTAATATAAATTTATAAATATAACTATTGTTATAAATTATATTGGGAATAAAAAATAACTGAAATTAAGATAATTATTTATATTTTATTTGTTTAAGGTGAGGAATATGGAGTTCATTAAGAAAATCCCTGCAATCAGATGGGAAAATGGAAAGTATGAGCATGTTGAGGAAGAAACTGTTGAGGATGAAAACATATATTTCTATATAGACTTCCTCCAGCCACGTAAATTTTCCACATATCCTGCAGATTTGGATGATTTCGCCGTCGGATATTGCTTAGGTGATGGATTGGTAAAATCTGTTGATGAGATTGAGAGCATTGAAGTTGATGACAAGAAGGTAATCATCAAAACTGTCCATATGCACACTCCGGAAATGGACCTTGAAAGTGATGATTTGGTTCAGGAAAAGGAAGGCGGAGCTAAACATGCCTGTGCCTGCAGACTTTTGGAATATCAGGGGGTAATGTCAGATAGTGCGGGAGGATGGAGAACTGAACTTAAATCAATTGAACCGATAGAATCTGACTTGGTAGTAAATGCAACTGAAATAATTGAAAACATGAAAAGGCTCACAGCTAAGGCGGAAATTTGGCAAGAGACGGGTAGTGTTCATGTTGCACAATTGGTTTATGGGGACCAGTTCATTACCCGTGAAGATGTAAGCCGGCATGTGGCAGTTGATAAGGTAATCGGTGCAGCAGCTAAAGCAGGATTTGACTTATCCAAATGTTATGTGTGCTATAGTGGAAGAATGCCTGCAGATATGCTAATAAAAGTCGTTAGGGTAGGTATTCCTATATTGGTTTCAAATGCAGCTCCTGCAGGATCAGGTTATGACATTGCAGAAAAGGGAAACATCACTATGGTTGGTTTTGTACGTGGTGACAGATTTAACCTTTACACTGCAACAGAAAGAATCAATTTGGATAAATGATTCTTTTTATATTTTTTTAATCAATAATATAACTATTGTTATAATTTTATTATTTATAAAAATTATTTCCAAATATTAATTTTTAATTTTTAATTTTTAATTACTCAATTAAAAAGTGATTTTTATGTCAAATGAAAGTCAAAATAAGGTTTATAATCTTCTTATAAGCAAAGGGATTGATTCCTACAATGAATATGAATTCTACAAGGAAAGGATAAACAGTCAAAAGGAGTTCAAATGGGATGAATACAATACTCAAGATGATGAGTTGAATGATGAATTATTTGAAAAAATAGATATAATTGTGTTGCTTTATGGCCTTTATCATCAAAATAAGGAAATATGTGATGAATTGATTGATAAATCACAGGAATATGATATTCCATTGCTTTTTGTTCGCTCATTTGGTGTGGAATATGTTGTGGAAGAAATAGTTGAAAAGGCCGATGCTGTAGTTGGCTGGAATCCACATTGCATTATAGATGCAATTCAAACCTTGGTAAAAGGTGAAGAAGAGTGGATCAAGCCATGTGACATTGAAGAGGAATCTTAAATTCCTCATTTGCTTCTTCTTTTCTTAAATATTTATTTTCTAATCTTTTCAACATAGATATTGATTAGAATTACGATGATTGCAAGAATTCCCAATCCTAAAATGATTGGATTGACAATTCCAACATAAAAAGTCAATATAATAGCTAATATCAATGCAATAATAAGAATGATCATTCCTCTATTTTTTTGAAAATCCATATTTTCACCTAATAATAATTTTAATTCAAATAAAAAATTTTATTAATTGTTTCTTCTTTCTCTAATCAACCTTAAGAACTCTTTAGAATTCTCGACCTCTTTCATTTCCCATGACTTGATAACTGGAATTCCATCAATTGAATCCTTGATCTTATCATCTTTAAGCACAAAGAATGAATCTGAAGAGGTTACAAGAGAAAGGTCATTTAAGCTGATTGCCATCTTCTTCAATGTTTTTGTATTCTGCTCATCCTGAACATTAAGATTTGCTATAAGTGGAGTTTGTTCTTTCTTTCTGGTAGCTATTTCAGCTTTAGCAAGTGCATCAAATGGACTCTTATTGGTTGAAACCACACCAAAACCTAATTTTGCCAAGTTTTGAGCATTTGTTCCTTGGGTCTGATTTAGACTGCTTGTATCTGCCTTTAGCTTAATGTCTTCCTGATACGGTTCAAAAAGGTCGATGTCAAGGGTAATTTTGGTATTCAAGATTTCTTCAAGGAGCATTGCAGTTTCAGTGTTTGCTCTCACCATTCCATTTTCATACTTGTACATTGTAGCTCTTGAAACATGTGCCAAATCAGCCAAATCCTTCAAAGATAAGTTGTATTCTTCTCTGTATTCCTTTAGAACATTCCCATTGATTTGAACATAATATCCGCCACGGTCTGCAAGAATTTCAGGATATTCGTCATAGACAATCATGTTCTTTAAGGTTTCAAGGCCAATTGCAGGAAGCCCATGTCTTTCATAGACAACATCCTCTTCCAAAATATGGTTTTTGGATTTCACTCCTACAATGATTGGACTGGCTAAGAAAACATTGGAGATCTGCCTAATCTCTTCTACATGAGATTCATTTATACTATCGATATTCACGAGGACTTTTAAAAGTAGAATTAGCAATTTCTTACGAGCCACTATATCAAAGCAGCTTTGTTCATAAATGTTTGATGTTTCAAAGCCCTCTTTGTTTAGCAGTTGATAAACTTCTCGTATTAATTGATTCCTATTTGTTATTGCCATAGGATTGCCTCGTATAAATTCAGTTTGATTTCTGATAATTTTTTGATAGTATTTTTAGATAGAATTTATTAATTAGTTTCAATAAACCTTAATAATATTATTATCTTTTAAGATTAATATAAAATTGACTATTTAATTTTCTAGATTTTTGATTATTAATAGTTAATCTTTAATTGCTTAACTAAATTTTTTAATTAATCATAGTGGAATTTCAGTGATTTATATGGATTATTTTTATATTGGAATTGATGATACAGACTCTCCAGATGGAATGTGCACAACATTTCTCGCATCCACTATCCTAAACGAATTCAGGGACAATGGTATAAAGATTATTGGCCATCCAAGATTGATTCGTCTAAACCCTTTTGCAAGATTCAAGACAAGGGGAAATGGAGGAGTGTCATTCAAATTGAGTATGGATCAAAACATTGCTTTGGCAAAGGAAATTGTCCTTAAGTATGTATCAGAGCTTTCAATGTTTGATTGTGACAATACTAATCCTGGAGTTGTATTCTACCAAGGTCAAATCACTGAAGAGATGATTGACTACGCCTTTAAGGCAATCTATTCCATCATAACTATTGAAGAGGCAGAGGAATTTGCAAATCATATTGGCGCTGAAATCCATAAGTTCAAGAAAGGAAGAGGGATAATCGGTTCCATTGCAGCTATTTCATGTCCTCTTGAAGACTATACATATGAACTATTGGCATATAGGCATCCATCAAGATATGGTACAAAAAGAAATATTGATTATGATTCTGTTGTTGAAATGGACAAGGAAACTTATCCGGAAACCTTTGAAAACATAGATGGCAAGTATTTGGCTATTGAACCTAAAACTCCATGCCCTGTTCTTTATGGTATCAGATCCAACAGTCCTGAAGTTCTAGAGACTGCAAGGGATATTGTAATACCAAATGAAGAGATTGTGGATTCATGCATTTTCAAGACAAATCAGCATACTGACATGCACATTCAAAATGCAAATTCAATTAGTGAGCTTAAACAGTATTCCTGCTATAAGATAAAAGGTTTTGTCAAGGACAAGCCACATATAATTGAAGGAGGACACATGTTCTTCACTTTATATGATGGATCAGGAGAAATTGAATGTGGTGCATATGAACCAACCAAGAACTTTAGAAAAACTGTAGCAAAATTGAGAGCTGGAGATGAGATAGAGCTTTACGGTGGAATAGGGGAACAGAACACTTTCAACATTGAAAAGTTCCAAGTCATAAATCTAAATGAATTCATCTATAGGAATCCTATTTGTGAATGTGGAAAAAGAATGACTTCTGCAGGAAAAGGAAAAGGATTCAAGTGCAAAAGCTGTGGCAAAAGAGTAGATTCAGATGAAAAAATAGCTGAAAAGGTTGAAAGATCCTTAATCAATGGCAAATTCTATGAAACTCCAGTCTCAGCTAGACGTCATTTGGCCAAGCCTTTGATTCGCATGAATTTGGAATAATCATTTTTTTTAAGTTTCTTTTTTTTTAAACAATTTTTTTATTTAAATATCATTTTCTTCATTTTTAAATACTTATTCTTAAGTTTCATTTAATTTAGTTACATAATATTTGTCATTATTTAATCTAGTTGCATGATATTTATCAAGTAATTGTTTAACCTAGTTGCATGACATTTATCATTATTTGTCACTATTATTCATTATTTATCATTTTTGAGGATAAAATAGATTAGTTTATAAGTAATAAACTAAAAACTTAAATTTAAGAATGTATTTTTATTTTTGAAAAAATTTTTCATATTACAATTAGGAGTGGTTTTATTACTGATCAATCGTCACACCCATTTAGGGAAAAAACTGATAGGGCAATTAAGAAGAGACCTCCATGGAAGGAATATAATTTACATATTGTAGTGTTTATTTTAGTTATTATCTCAATGTTCATTGGAGTGAAAGAGATTAAGATAACCGATACTATCAGTATTTTGCTATTACCTTTAATCTATGCTTTGGTTATGGGATTATGTCTTTATTTGGCCAAACCTATCAAATTTGTTGGGTCTAAGCAATCTAAGGTGGCTGAAGGGGCTATGGTTTTATTCATTGGTGTTCTGATTGCTAAATTGGCTATTTCAAGTGGACAATCTATTAATATTATTTTTAAGGTAGGTCCTGCTTTGATTTTACAGCTTTTAGGTGATTTAGGTACTCTTATAGCGTTGCCTGTTGCTTTGCTTTTAGGTTTTAGAAGGGAAGTTATTGGTATGGCAAGTTCCATTTGCCGTGAACCTAACTTAGGTGTTATCATTGACAAATACGGTTTCAAATCCCCCGAGACTCGTGGAGTTTTGGCTATTTTCGTAATTGGATCAATTATAGGTACTCCTTATATCAGTTTCCTCTCAAGCATATGTGTTTCCCTCATACCATTCCATCCATATGCATTTGCAATGGCATCTGGTATAGGTAGTGCAAGTATGAATGCTGCAGCATTGGTTCCATTAGTGCATTCGTACCCAGCTATGGCCACTCAACTTGAGGCATTTGCAGGATGCAGTAATATTCTTTCATTCTGTTTAGGAATTTACATGTGTATTTTCATTTCATTGCCTATTGCAGAAAGATTGTATAAATGGCTTTCTCCAATTATAGGTAAAGACGATGAGATTACTATTGATGATGAATATGCCATTGAAGGGGTAAAGGATGATAAGTATGCTGCTTCAGAGGATTTAAGTTCAGGTAAGCTTAAAAGATGGGCTACATTCCTTGTTATATTTTCATTTATTGTGGCTATTGGAAATTTTGTAGGTTATAAAACCCCAATAAGTGATGTATTCATTGGAATGCTCTTGATTTCACTCATTACAATTATAGGTATGGCTCTTGAGAGAGTTATTCCATGGAATATCCAATCAATTATTTACATAAGTTTAATTGGTATTATAGTGGCTATTCCTGGTGTTCCAACTGCTGATTTTATAGTTCATTATGTTTCTCAAATTGAATTGACTACAATATGCACTGCATTTTTAGCATATGTAGGTATTGCAATCGGTAACGATTGGGAAGAGTTCAAGAAGATCGGTTGGAAAGGAATCATTGTTGCCATGATTGTAATCACTGGAACTTACCTTGGCTCTGCAAGCATTGCAGATGTAGTTTTATTATTAACAGGTATGATTTAAGAAGTTCATCTTAAAATCATCTATTTGTTTTCTTTTTTAATTTTAATTAATTATTTTTTAATTTTTCTCATTGATTATCTTCTTTTTTAATTTTAATTAATTATTTTTTAATTTTTCTCATTGATTATCTTCTTTTTTAATTTTAATTAATTATTTTTTAATAATAATTAATCGTTATTTTTTAAAATTTTAATAATCAGTCTATTTTTTACCAGGTTTTATAATTTTTAAGGATTAGATAGATTAGTTTATAAATAATAAATTAAAGATTAATATTTGTAAAATTTAGTTTACTATGTGAAGTTTTTAATGTATTGTATCAAGGTGTGATTTTATCACTGATAGTCAACAACATCCATTTAGGGAAAAAACTGATAGGGCAATTAAGAAGAGGCCTCCATGGAAGGAGTATAACTTACACATTGTTGTATTTCTATTGGTTATTATTTCAATGTTCATTGGAGTTAAGGAGATTAAAATTACAGATGCCATAAGTGTCTTATTATTGCCATTGATCTATGCACTTGTTTTAGGGTTGGCTCTTTATCTCGCGAAGCCTATCAAGTTTGTTGGGCCTAAGCAATCTAAGGTGACTGAAGGTGCAATGGTTTTATTCATTGGTGTCCTAATCACCAAATTGGCTATTTCAAGTGGTCAGGCAATATCCGGTATTTTCCAAGTGGCTCCTGCTTTGATTTTTCAGCAAATAGGTAATTTAGGAACCCTATTGGCATTGCCTATTGCTCTATTTTTAGGTTTTAGAAGGGAAGTTATCGGTATGACCAGTTCCATTTGTCACGAACCTAACTTAGGGGTCATTATCGATAAGTATGGTTTCAAATCCCCCGAGACTCGTGGAGTTTTGGCTGTTTTTGTTATTAGATCCATTTTAGGCACTCTTTCATCAGCTTTTTATCAAGCATCAGCGCTTCAGTGATACCTATGCATCCATATGCTTACGCTATGGCATCAGGTGTAGGAAGTGCAAGTATGAATGCTGCAGCTCTTGCTCTATTGATGCATATGTTCCCATCAATGGATACTCAACTAGAGGCTTTTGCAGGATGCAGAAATCTTCTTTCATTCTGTTTCGGTATTTATATGTGCATATTCGTATCATTGCCTATTGCAGAAAGGATGTATGATTGGCTATCCCCTCATATATTAGGGCATAATGAGGAAATAAGCATTGATGATGATTATGCCATTGAAGAGGTAAAGCATGATAAGTATGCAACTACAGATGACTTGACTGTAGGTAAGCTTGAAAGATGGGCCACATTCCTTGTTATATTTTCATTCATTGTGGCGGTAGGAAATTTCATAGGATTCCATACTTCAATCATTGATGCATTCATTGGAATGCTTTTGATTTCACTTATTACAATTATAGGCATGGCTCTTGAAAGGATTATTCCATGGAACATTCAAGCAATCATTTACATCAGCCTAATCGGTATTTTTGTAGCTATTCCCGGTGTTCCAACAGCTGACTTCCTGGTTCATTATGTTTCTCAAATTGAATTGACTACAATATGCACTGCATTTTTAGCATATGTAGGTATTGCAATCGGTAACGATTGGGAAGAGTTCAAGAAGATCGGTTGGAAAGGAATCATCATTACATTAATAGTTATTTCAGGAACTTACCTTTGTTCTGCAGCTATTGCTCATATCACTTTAGTTGCTACAGGAATGGTATAGTTACTTATTATTTTTTATTATTATTTTTTCATTTTTTAAAATTCTTAACATTTCACTATTTTTCAAATCTTTAAATCTTTAAATTTTTAATAATTTTCATTTTATTTTCTTTAAAATTGTATCAATTTATTATATAGTAATTATAAAGATAAGATTATGATTATCAATCAATTGTCCCAATATTTGATTCATTTGAAATATGAGGATATTCCTAAAGAAGCTATTGAAAAGGCTAAATCATGTTTCATTGACTATTTGGCAGTTTATCTAAGAGGTTTGGAAAGTGAAAATGCCCAGATAGCCATAAAAACCATTTATGAATTGTATGGAAATGATTTTAATTCATTAAATAAGGGATTTGTATATGGAATCGCATCTCATAGCTTGGATTTGGATGATGGCCATAGGTGGGCACAATTGCATCCTGGATCTGTTGTCTTTTCTACAGCTTTGGCAATGATATCAGACAAGAATTTGGATTTGGATATCACATCTGAAGAGTTTCTTGAAGCAGTCATTGGAGGATATGAAATAGCTATTTCTCTTGGAATGCTCGTTAATCAGGACCATAGAAATCAGGGATTTCATAGCACCGGAACAATAGGAACATTTGCAGCTGGAGCAGTTGCATCAAAGCTTTTAATCTTGAATAAGGAGAAAACAGAACATTGTTTAGGCTTATGTGCAACCCAATCATCCGGACTTCTTGAAGCAGATCACGCTGGTACAATGGGAAAATCATTGCATGTTGGAAATGCAGTTTACAATGGAATCTTGTCAGCATATCTTGCTAAAAATGGATTCACTGGCGGAGAATCATTGATTGATGGGAATGAAGGATTCATAAAAGCCATGGCTTCAGATTTATATGATAGGCATTGTGATGATGATTGCAATTTGGATGATTCAAAATTATCAGAATTTATTGATATGAACTTAAAAAAATTCCATATAAACAATGTCTATTTGAAGAAATATCCATTTTGCAGGCATATTCATTCCGCTATTGATTCTACTTTAACTTTAAAGGGGGAATTGGATGAATTGGATGAATTGGGTGAACTAAATGATTTGAAGAATTCGAAAATTGATTATTCAGACATCTCTTCTATTGATATCGAAACCTACAGGATTTCTAGTGAACATGACAATTATGATCCTAAAAATGCACAGGACTTAAAGCAATCATTACCTTATGCTGTAGCCATTGCATTGGTTTTAGATGATTTGGGCTTGGATTCAATTGATGAATTGATTGATAAAGGTCTTTTTGATGAAAAATCCTCTGATAAGGACATCTTGAAGGTAAGGGAAATTGTAAGCAAGATTCATATCAATAATAATGAAGAATTGGATCAAATGGTTCCTGAAAAAAGACCATCTGAAGTTGGAATTAGGTTTAATGCTAATACATATGAAAACTTAGAGGAAACCACTTATTATCCGTTGGGAGAAGCGGAAAATCCTTTAACTGAGGAAGATATTTTAGAGAAATTCAAACTTTTAAATCCTAAGTTTAATATGAATAAGTTACAAATAATTAAACATATGGAAGAGTATTCTATTCATGAAGTTTTTGAAGAATTGGATTTATTAGATTAAAGTTAAAATTTATTGATTGAATAAATTATTGAAGTGAATTAAATTTTATCAATTATTTATTAAAAGTGATTTTTATGATGGATGAAACTAAAAAATCATTGGAAAAGTTAGGAATCAATGAAATACACGATGATTACATATCCCAAAAGAGATTTGAAGATGGGGGACAATATAGATTTGAAGTTCCTGGAATACAAGGTCCTTCTGCGCTCGAATCTCTTTTAGAGGCTTCCAATGATTATGACTTAACAATTCACCGAGCCACCCAAACCAAAGGGATCATGTTCCTATTGGATGAGGAGATAAGCGAAATGGTTGATTTGGCTCAAGATGCAAATATGCAATTGTTTTTAGCAGTTGGTCCAAGAGCCCCATATGATACAAGTGCAACTGTTCAAACTGAAGAGGGAAAACGTATAGGATATAGATTAAGAGGTTACAATAACCTTGTTTATGCTATTGAAGACGTTAAAAGGGCAGTTGATTTGGGAGTTAGGGGCATATTGTTATATGATGAAGGTTTGCTTTTTGCTCTTTCTAAAATGAGAGATGCTGGTGAGCTTCCTAAAGACTTGCTGTTTAAATTGTCTGCTCATGCAGGCTGTTCCAATCCCGCTTCAGCAAAGCTCTTCGAATCAATCGGATTGAACTCACTTAATCCTGTAAGAGACCTTCAGATTCCAATGTTGGCATCACTTAGAGATGCAATAGATATTCCAATTGACATCCATACTGAAAATCCTAAGTCCACGGGAGGATTCATTCGTCATTATGAAGTTCCTGAAATGATTAAGGTGACAAGTCCAGTCTATTTAAAGACAGGAGGGTCTGTTGCAAAACATCACAGTTGGGACACAACTGAAAAAGAAGCTCGTCAAAGAGCTAAGCAAGTGGCTTTAATCAGAGATTTGATTGAAAGGCATTATCCAGATGCTATAATGAGCAAATTATAAAAATATGGTATGAAAATAGGATATAAAATAGTATTTAAATCCTTTTTTTAAATTAAGATTATTGTTGATACTATGGATTTGATTGAAAAGGTTCAAAATGCAGTTGTAAATGCAGGCAGTTCATATAGTGAAGACAGGCTATCTGCTTACGAAAATGCTCTAAAGTTGGAAAAGGGGCTGAATAATGAAAATGCAGTTTGGGCTTTGGAACAGATGATTGAAAACTTTAAGGTCGCTAGTGAAAAGAAGCTTCCATTATGTGATGATACAGGAATTCCACATGTTTTGATTGAAATAGGGCATGAAAGGGAAATCCCTAAAGGATTTTTCAATGAAATCAATATTGGTATTGCTCAAGGACTTGATAAGCTTCCTGGAAGGCCAATGGCAGTAAAAGGAAATGATACAGAACGTATTGAGCAATCACAAGGTTTATACAATGAATCCCATATGATGAAGCCCGCATCCTTTTTAATAGAAGAGAAGGATGAATCCACTTATGGAAGGAGGATTGGTGTGGATGATGATAAGATAAGAATCACAATTCTATTGGAAGGAGGAGGTCCTGAAATAAGGGCAAAAACATATAGGATTTTCCATAAAAGAGATTCTAATATCGTATTTGGCGAGGCTTTGGATTGGCTAAAGGAATCATTGGCTATGTTAGGTTGCACCCCATCAATTCCTGCTATTGGAGTTGGAAGAACCCATTTTGAGGCAAATGCATTGATGCTTAGAGCAATGGCTCATGGTGATTTAAGCAATCAAACTGATATTGAAAAATACATTGCAGAAGAGTTGAATAATACAAATATAGGTCCTTTAGGACTTGGTGGAAAAACAACTGCACTTGGCTCATTTGTAAATATCGGATCTCAAAGGGCAAGTGGAGTGAGAATTGTAGCAGCAAGGCCTGCATGTTTAGTTGAGCCAAGAGTTTCAAGCTTTGAATTCTAGTTATTCAAGTTAACTAAAATAGAATTATATATTAGAAAAAATGATATTATATTAAGATTATTTGATTATTAGGAGAATATTATGAACGATAATCCAAAACCTACTAAAAATGGTTTTAAATTTCCTGAACACAGTATTAAAACTAAGATTACTGATGTAAGGCCTAATGAATTGGTTACTAGAGGTTATAATCAGGAAGATTTGATTACAAATCTTAGTTTTGCTGAAATGGTATTTTTAATTCTTATGGAAAGGTTACCTGATGAGAGGGAATCCAAGATCTTCAATCATATATTGGTTTCATTCTGTGATCATGGAGTCACTCCTCCAAGCACACAGTCTGCAAGATTGATAGCGTCCTCTGGTGCAAATATCAACAATGCTGTTGCAGGAGGTTTATTGTCTTTCGGCAAAAATCATGCAGGAGCCATTGAAAAGGCAATGGGATTGTTCCAGAAATCCATAAGTTCATTGAATTTAGATGAAACTGATGATGAGGATAAAAATAAGAAAATAGCAAGAAAAGCCATTGAAATTGTAGAAGAATATGAGTCAAGGTCTGAAAGAATCCCGGGTTATGGTCATAGGTATCATAATAAGGACCCTCGTGCAGTTAGGCTATTGGATTTGGGAATATTGGAATCATCTATTGGTCCACATACTAAATTGGCACTTGTTATCGAAAGTATTTTGTCTGAAAGAAAAGGAATTTGCTTAAACGTTGATGGTGCAAATGCGGGTTTGCTTTCTGATTTGGGCTTTGACAGCTCTTTAGGTTTAGGCATTTTTATGATTGGAAGGCTTCCAGGACTTGTAGCTCATGCACATGAGGAAATGGAAGAGGAAGAGAAATTCAGACGTTTCTGTGATTTGGAAAATATTGTTTATGAAGGTTTTAAAAATAAGAATATTGATGATTAATCTTTTTATTATATGATGGAGAAATAAAAATGGAATTTTTTGATGTAATTGAACAAAGATACAGTATGCGAGGCTTTGAAGATAAGGAAGTGGAGCAGGAAAAATTAGATATGATATTTAAAGCTGCTCAACTTGCTCCAACTGGAGTAAACTTCCAGCCTTTTAAGGTAATTGTAATTGACACTAAAAAGTATAAAGAAGAATTGAAAGGAATTTACAGTCCTGATTGGTTTACACAAGCACCACTTGTCCTTTGTGTAGTTGCCTCTAAGGAAAAGGCTTGGACTAGAAAGTATGATGATAAGAACATTGCAGACATTGATGCAACCATTGTAATGACTCATATGATCCTTGCAGCTGAAGATGTAGGTTTAAACACTTGTTTCATTGCAGCATTCAAGCCGGATAAGGCAAGAGAATTCCTTGATTTGGATGATGAATGGGAACCTGTACTATTCACTCCTTTAGGTTATGGAAATGCAGAGCCAAGAGACACTCCTAGAAAAGCTATTGATGAGTTAGTCATTTACAAATAATAATTATTGACATATCTGATGATAAAAAAATTTAAGTTGATACTATGAGAATTACAAAAAAATCAATTATTCTACTTGCTTTTTCAGTTATCCTAATGGTTTTAGGATTATGGAATTATGTTGATGCAAACCCAGTAACTTACGATGTCATTGCTTCAAGTGTTGTGCTTATTGTAGTTGGATGGACACTTGCGATGTCTGTTTTTGAACCTAGCTGGACTAAGGCAGCTATTCTCATTGATGGGTTAATTTTTGTTTTGGTAGGTATTACTTTCCTCTTGATGCCATATAATCTCATTTTCATTATATTTGGTATTGTTTTGCTTGTAATTGCAATTGCAGCATATCTTGGAAAATTACCTAAATCTTTCTTAAGATTATTCCACAAATAATTCAATTTTTATTTTAATTTTTTAACTTTTTTCTTTATTTTTCATTATTTTTTTATTAATTTTTTATTATCTTTTTATAATTTTTTTCAATGATCTGTAAACTGTTTTTATTCTGTTTTCAAATTTCACTATTTTTTTCCTTTCATGAAATTTCAAGTTTTTTTCATGAAAGCTATTTTTTTATTTTTCATATCTTCATTTTAATACTTTTATTTGGGATTTTATTAATTCTAATCAATTTAATTTTTTATTGGATTTTTTTGGATTTTTTTAGTTTTTATCAAAATATTTATTGAAATTTCAGTCTAATTTTTTAAGAAAATTAAATTTTATAATGTCGTTATAATTTCTTTATTATATAATAATATTACAATATTTTAATAAAATATATATATTAACAAAAATAAAAATAAGATTACCATGGTGATTTATTATGGCAGGGATATCAGAAGCTATTACCCAAATAAAAAAAGCTGAAAGCGATGCTGATTCCTTAGTAGAACAATCAACAGTCGATGCGAAAGCAATGATTGATGAGGCTACTGTTAAAGCTAATGAAATGATTGAACTTGCTAAGAATGAAGCTAGCGAAGAAGCTCAATCTACTGTTTTTAATGCAGAAGAAAATGCAAAGAAAGAAGCTGAATCTATTACTTCTCAAGCAGAAAAAGATGTTGAAAGCATCAAAAATGACGCAAGAAAAAATATAGACGAAGCTGCTTCAATTATTGTTAAAAATATTTTATAGTGTGAGATAATGTTTAGAACTGCGAGAATGCGTAAGCTTAATGTTATAACTTTGGACAAATACGCTAGTCCTACGGTCAGTGCACTTCACGACGAGGGTATTGTTCAAATAAATGATATTTCTGAACGTATTCAGCAAGATCCTAAGCTAGCAGAACTTTTGAAACCTTCAAAAGTTACACCCCACACCGGTAAGCTATCTTCACTTCTCATGAAGACAAGCGGTATTTCCGACTTGCTTGGAGATGCCTTGTCTGAGGATAGAAGCATGAAGGAACTGATAATGTCATTTATCAGTCCTGACCTTCCAGTTCCAAAAGAAGTCGAGGATGTTGATACTGAAAGCTTGATAGCTTATGCAGAATCAACATTAAGCCAGGTCGAAGGTGAAACAAAAGGTATTGAAAATAAGTTAGCCGCACTAGACAGTGAAGAGAGTAAACTTGAATCAAATAAAGAGTTGGCTGAAAAGCTAAAACCTTTAGATATGGACTTAGGTCTATTAAGCGATTCCAAGTACACTTCTACCATTGTTGGTAGGATCACTGCTGAGTCAGCTCAGAAATTCAAAGATGAATACAGTAAGATTACAGATGATCTCTTCTATGAATTAGTACCAGACGAAGAAAAAGAAAGTTATATCATGGTTGTCGTCGTTGCTAATGAGTATAAGGATGATATCTATACCTTACTTAGGAAAAATGAATTCGAGAAGTTTGAAACTGAAGGTTTAGAAGGAAGACCGGATAGTCTTATTTCCTCTTCTGAATCCAGACTCCAAGCTATCGAAAGTGAAAGATCCCAAGCTAAAGCTGAATTGAAAGTTGTAGCGGAAAAATGGGATGATGAAGTTCTTGCTTTAAAAGAACAATTAGAAAATGAGAAAGATAAGAATGAGGTTTTCGCTGGTTTTGCTGAAACTGACAAGACTTATGTCTTTGAGGCATGGGTACCTGAAAAAGATGTGGAAAAAGCTCAAGCTATTATTGAGACCGCAACTGAAGGCCATGCAATCATGGAAGTTGAGGAAGTTCCAGACAATGCAGAAGACGTTCCTGTATTGCAACAAAACAATGCGTATGCAAAACCTTATGAATTGTTAGTTGAAATGTATTCCCCATTGAAATACAATGAAATTGACCCTACTTTATTTGTAGCTCTTACATATCCTTTCTTCTTCGGTTTCTGTTTAACCGATGCAGGTTATGGTCTTTTAGTTGCAATTATAGGATTCATTTTATACAGAGGAATGGGTAAAATCAATAGAACCATGCATGATGGTGGTTTAATCATCATCGCAAGTGGTGTATGGGCTATTATTTTAGGTCTGGTTACCAATGGTTTACTTGGGGACCTATGGACTAGAATATTAGGTTGGGGCCCTGCTCTCCCTACAGTTATTGATTCCATTAATGCGTTCAAATATCCGGCTACTATCTTAGTTATTGCTATTGTAATTGGTATTATTTACACCAACCTTGGTTTCATCTTAGGTGCAATTGACAATTTAAGATACGGCGAGAAAAAAGAAGCTATTGGTTCTCAAATCGTATGGTTTGTATTTGAACTTGGTATCATTTTATTGGTTTTAGGATTCTTGTTCCCAGCAATTGGAATGATTGGTATGGCATTAGGTGCAGTATTTATTGTTGCTGCTCTTGGTATGCTTATCTGGGGTAACGGTGCTTACGGACTTATGGATGTATTTGGATTCATGGGAGATGTCCTTTCATATGCTCGTCTTTTAGCTCTTTGTTTAGCTACTGGTGGTATTGCAATGACTGTAAACATCTTGACCAATATGGTAAATGACATGATTCCAGTTGTAGGTATTGTTTTAGCTATTATCATCTTTATTGGTGGACATATTGCTAACTTCCTTTTCCAAGTATTAGGTGCTGGTGTTAACGCTTTGCGTCTTAACTATGTAGAGTTCTTCTCTCAATTCTATATGGGTGGAAAACATTCATTTGAAGCTTTTAAAGCTAAAAGACAATTTACTAAAATCAAAAAATAGACAAAATTTAAATTTATAGTTTTATAATTCAACGCTTAAAGATGAAATTATTGGAAATGTGATTTTATATTTAAGGCAATTATGAAAATTCATAATTAAAAATCAAGAACTTATGCTTATGGAAATGTCAATTAGGACAATTCTTATAAAAATGATGTTCTTTTATCAAGAACTTTATGTTCTATTGAAATGTAATGAAAATTATATTTAAACGATTTATTTAAACAATTTAATTTAAGGAGATATATTATATGGTAGAAATTGCTTTAGGTACTGCTTTAGCAGCAATTGGTGCTGGTGTAGCAATTGGTTTTGCTGGTTTAGGTTCCGGTTTAGGACAAGGTATGGCAGCAGCTGGATCTGTTGGAGCTGTAGCAGAAGATAACGACATGTTTGCTAGAGGTATTATTTTCTCTGCATTACCAGAAACTCAGGCTATTTACGGATTCTTGATTGCTATTTTATTACTTGTATTCTCAGGATTATTAGGTGGAGGAGAAGGTCTTTCCACTACTGCAGGTATTGTAGCTATTGGTGTAGGTGCATCTATCGGATTTGCAGGTTTAGGTTCCGGTATGGGACAAGGTATGGCAGCAGCTTCCTCTGTTGGTGCTATCGTTGAAGATACTGACATGTTTGCTAGAGGTATTATCTTCTCTGCATTACCAGAAACTCAAGCTATTTACGGTTTCTTGATTGCTATCTTACTTATGGTATTCGGTGGAATATTAGGTTAAGGAGGTCAGTTGTATGAGCTCTGGAGCAGACAAAATTGTCTCTAACATAATGTCTGATGCTCAAGCAAAAGCTGATGTAAATAAAAGTGAAGCTCAAGTAAAAGCTGATGCTATTTTAGCTGATGGTGAAAAAAGAGCTGAAGTTACCAAAGTTAAGATCTCAGAAGATGCTGCAAAACAAGCTGAAATGAGATATCAACAAATTATTTCTGAAGCTAAAATGAATGCTCGTAGGGCAGAATTAGGGGCAAAAGAAGAAGTAATCGAAGAAGCTTTCAGTAAAGCTACTGAAGATTTAACAAATATGGCAAATACCAATGATTCAGAATATGTGGATGCTTTAGTTGAAATGATTAAAGAAGCAGCTGTAGAAATTGGTGGTGGAGATTTAATCGTTTTATTAAAACAAGAAGACATTCCTAAAGTCCAAGACAAATTGGAAACTATTGTCGGTTTAATCAAATCTTTAATTAAACGTGAAAAACCTTCTGATCTTAGTGCAATCGCTACAGAAGTTTCCCTTGAAACTGATGTTGAAACTACTTTAGAAATTGGCGAACCTATCGACACTATTGGTGGAGCTATATTAAGAACAAGAAATGGTGAAATTCAAGTTAATAACACTATTGAATCTAGAATGTTAAGATTTAAGAAATCATTACGTTCAGAAGTTGCAAAAACTTTATTTGATTAGGAGAGATGAATTATGGCTGATGAAATTGCTACAATCATAAGTTCCTTAGGACTTTCTAATGAGGCATTTTTAGCAATAGTTCTTTTAGCATTTGTAGTTATTGGTGCAATTATTGTAATTGTTGCAACTAGACCAATTCTAGATGTTTATCCATATCTTCATCCTAATGCGAGAGTAAGAGCAAGAAAAGGAAGATTATTTGATGACAAACAAATTTCTGAACTTGTTGAAGCAAACAACGTTGAAGAAATTACCAACTATCTCAGAGGATCTCCTGACTATGCTGAATACTTAGATAATTATACACTTGAAAAGGCATTAGATATTCAACTTGGTGAAACTTACGATTTAGTTTCAAGAATGGCTCCTAAAGAAATTCAATCTTCATTTAAAGTAATGGCAAAGAAATCTGACATTGCTAATATTAAAAGCTTACTCACTGCTAAAGAAGCAGGATTAAGCCAAGAAGCTACTGAAGAACTTTTAGTTCCTACAGGTTCTTTATATGAAGATTTACAACGTTTAAGTGATGTTGACTCTGTAACAGATGTTGTTGCAGGATTAGATGGAACTGAGTATGCACCGATTTTAGAAGAAGTGCTTCCTGAATATGAAAAAACAGGTATGGTCCTTCCTTTGGAATCTGCATTGGATAAATACTATTTAGACAAGTTACTCGCTTCCTCAGAAACACCATCTGATGAAAACAAACAAATTCTCTATTCATACGTTGGAAATCAAGTTGATGTAGCTAACATTAAATTAATATTGAGAGCAAAAGTTGATGGATTAGATTATGATGCTATCAGTCCATATATGATTGATAGTGGATATCAATTAAGAGAATGGAAGCTTAAAGATCTTATGGAAGCAGAAGATGTCACAGGAGTAATCTCCTCTTTAGAAGGAACAAAATACTCTGATGTACTTACTGATGTACTTCCAGAATACAATGAAACTGGATCTGTGGCTCTCTTTGAACAAGCTTTAGACAAGTTTTTAGTCGACTCTGCAAAATCCTATTCCATGAGAAAACCTTTAGGTATTGGACCTATAATAGGATTCTTGTCCCAAAAAGAAGTTGAAGTTAAAAACTTAAAAGTTATTGCAAGAGCTAAAAGAGAAGAAGACTTCCCAATATCTAAAATTAGGGAGATGTTAGTATGAGTGATGTCGCTATTATAGGAGATATCGATACTGTCACTGGTTTTAAACTTGGTGGAGTTAAAAAAGGTATTATTGTAAATAATGATGAAGAAGCTAAAAATGCTCTTGATGAGTTATTAAACGATGAAATTTCAATTATTATAATTACACAAAAGATAGCTGATAACATAAGAGAACATATTCATAAACGTCTTGGTTCTGATGTGTTACCAATGGTTATTGAGATACCAGATAAATCTGGTTCATCTGAAGGCGGTGCCGATCAAATGGCAGCTCTTATTAAGAGAGTTATCGGGGTAGAGATGGTTAAATGATTAATGAAGGAAATATTATTAAAATTGCAGGTCCTGTTATCGTCGCAGATGGGATGAGAGGAACTCAAATGTATGAAGTGGTAAGAGTAGGTGAAGCTAAGCTTATCGGTGAGATTATTGAGCTAGAAGGTGACACCGCTACCATTCAAGTTTACGAAGAAACTGCTGGGGTAAAACCTGGTGAGAAAGTGGAAAGTACTGGAGGTCCATTGTCTGTAGAACTTGGACCTGGTGTAATGGGTTCCATTTTTGATGGAATTCAAAGACCTTTAGAAGTTATTAAAGGTATTTCTGGTGATTACATCGCTAGAGGTATTGATGTAGATTCTATTGACAAAGAGAAAAAATGGACTTTCGAACCTATTGCTAAAGTAGGAGACAAAGTTGTTGGTGGAGATGTACTTGGTCAAGTACAAGAAACATCTGCTGTTTTACAAAAAATTATGGTTCCACCAATGATTGAAGGTACCATTAAGTCTATTGCTGCAAAAGCAGAATACACAGTACTTGAAACTATTGCTGAAATTGAGACTGATGAAGGAATTAAAGAAGTTCAAATGCTTCAAAAATGGCCTGTACGTAAAGGTCGTCCATACAAAGAAAAATTGGACCCAGATATTCCACTTATTACTGGTCAAAGAGCACAAGACACTTTCTTCTGTTTAGCTAAAGGAGGGGCAGCAGCTATTCCTGGTCCTTTCGGTTCAGGTAAAACTGTTACACAACAACAATTAGCTAAATGGGCAGATGCAGATATTGTGGTATATATTGGATGTGGAGAACGTGGAAACGAAATGACTGAAGTACTTACCGAGTTCCCATTCCTTACTGACCCAAAAACTGGAAATCCAATTATGGATCGGACTGTTCTTATTGCAAACACTTCCAACATGCCAGTAGCAGCTCGTGAAGCATGTGTATACACTGGTATTACTATTGCAGAATACTTCCGTGACCAAGGTTACGACGTAGCGCTCATGGCAGACTCAACTTCAAGATGGGCAGAAGCTATGAGGGAGATTTCAGGAAGATTAGAAGAAATGCCTGGGGAAGAAGGTTACCCAGCATACTTAGCATCCAGACTTGCACAGTTCTACGAAAGAGCTGGAAGAGTAATCACTCTTGGTCAAGATCCTAAAGAATCTTCCGTAACTGTAGTAGGAGCAGTATCACCTCCTGGTGGGGACTTATCCGAACCTGTTACTCAAAACACCTTACGTATTTGTAAAGTATTTTGGGCATTGGATGCATCTCTTGCAGATAAACGTCACTTCCCTTCCATCAACTGGTTACAAAGTTACTCCTTATATGTAGAAAGTATTACCAACTGGTGGCAAGAAAACGCTTCAGAAGAATGGAGAGCAAACAGGGATCAAGCTATGGTTCTTTTACAAAAAGAATCAGAACTTGAAGAAATTGTACAATTAGTAGGTCCTGATGCATTACCTGATTCTGAACAAGTTGTATTGGAAACTACCCGTATGTTAAGAGAAGACTTCTTGCAACAAAATGCATACGACGATGTAGACACTTACTGTTCTCCAGCTAAACAAGCAGGTATGTTAGCAACTATTCTTAAATTCCACGAAGCAGCTAGTGCAGCTGTAGAACGTGGTGCAGATGTAAAAGAAATTGCAGCTTTAACTGTTAAAGAGGACATTGCTAGAATGAAATACGTCCCAGAAGATGAATTTGAAGCAAGAGTAAAAGAAATTCAAGAAAAAGTTGTAACACAATGTGCTGAGGTATAAAAATGAATGCTGATATTAAAACAAGAGAATATACAACAGTTTCTGAAGTTTCTGGTCCTTTGATGGTAGTAGAAGGTGTTGAAGGTGTAGCTTATAACGAAATCGTAGAAATCGAAGCTCCTACCGGTGAACACAGAAGAGGACAAGTATTAGAAGTAAAAGACGATGTTGCTGTTGTTCAAGTATTCGAAGGTACTACTGACTTAAACACCTTAAACACTAAAGTAAGATTTACTGGTGAAACTGCTAAAATCGGTGTTTCAAAAGATATGATGGGTCGTATCTTCGACGGTACTGGTAAACCTATTGATGGTGGTCCAGAAATCATCCCAGAAAAAGAATTAGATATTAACGGTAACCCAATGAACCCTGCATCAAGAGAATTCCCTGCAGAGTTTATCCAAACTGGTATTTCCACTATTGATGGAATGAACACCCTCGTAAGAGGACAAAAATTACCTATCTTTTCAGGATCTGGTTTACCACACAACGATTTAGCTGCTCAAATTGCAAGACAAGCTAAAGTAGTAGGTTCAGACGATGACTTCGCAGTAATTTTCGCTGCTATGGGTATTACTCACGAAGAAGCAAACTTCTTTATGAGAGATTTCGAAAGAACTGGAGCATTAGAAAAAGTAACTGTATTCATGAACTTGGCAGACGACCCTGCTATTGAAAGGATTCTTACTCCTAAAATGGCATTAACCACTGCTGAATACATGGCATTCGAACTTGGTATGCACGTATTGGTTATTCTTACTGACTTATCCAACTACTGTGAAGCATTAAGGGAAATTTCCGCAGCTAGGGATGAAGTGCCTGGTCGTAGAGGTTACCCTGGATACATGTACACTGACTTAGCTGGTATTTACGAACGTGCAGGACGTATTGCAGGTAAAGAAGGTTCTATTACTCAGATGCCTATCTTAGTTATGCCTCAAGACGATATTACCCACCCAATTCCTGACTTAACCGGATATATTACTGAAGGACAAATAGTACTCAGTAGGGATATCCACAGGAAAGGTATTTACCCACCTGTAGATGTACTTCCATCCTTATCTCGTTTGATGAGTGGTGGTATCGGTGACGATAAGACTCGTGATGACCACAGTGGTGTATCTGACCAACTTTATTCTGCTTACGCAGAAGGACGTAACTTAAGAGACTTAGTTGCAGTAGTAGGGGAAGACGCTCTTACTGAAAGGGACCAAAGTTTCTTAGCATTTGCTCAAGCTTTCGAAGATGAGTTCATTACTCAAGCTAAAGATGAAGACAGAAGTATTGTTGAAACTTTAGATCTTGGTTGGAAATTATTAACCATATTACCTAAGACTGAACTTAAAAGAGTAAAAGATGAATTTATTGAAAAATATTACCCAGAATAAGTCTAATTCTTTATTAGATTTAATTCTAATATTTTAATTAAATTCATCACGAATTTAAGTTTTAATTAGGAATATTATCTTTAGGAGGATAGTATGGCAGAAGAAATACTTGATGGTATTAACCCTACTCGTATGGAGTTATTGGCTCTTAAAGATAGAGAAAAACTTGCAGTTAAAGGTCACAGTTTGTTAAAACAAAAAAGGGATGCTTTAATTAAAGAGTTCTTCGACATCTTGGACAGAGTTAAAGGTGCTAGAGAAAACGCTGAAAAGAATTTATCTGAAGCTTATGCAGCACTTACTGAAGCTCAAATTACAATGGGGGACTTAGCTGTTCAAAAAGCAGCTTTATCTGTTAAAGAATCTGTTAAAGTAGATATTTCTTCAAGAAGTATTATGGGTGTTAACGTACCTATAGCTGATATGGAAATGGAATCAAGAACTTTAGTTGACAGAGGATACGGTTTATCCGACACTTCCATTCAATTAGACGAAGCAGCAAAGAAATTCGAAACTGCTTTAAGATACATTATTGAATTGGGAGAAATCGAAAAGACCATTTATCTTTTAGCTGATGAGATTGAAGCTACTAAACGTAGAGTAAACTCACTTGAACACATTATGATTCCTAGATTCCAAGCTACTATTAAGTCCATTAATATGAAACTTGAAGAGATGGAAAGGGAAAACTTCGTAAGAATGAAGATGATTAGAGCTACTATCGAGAAAAACGAAGCAGAAGCTTTAGCAAAAGCTCAATTAAAAGCAGCTCAAAGTGAATAATTAAAATTTAGAATAAATGCAATTCATATTTCACTTGTTGAAATGGAATTTGTGTTTATATCTTAATTTTATTATTTTCAATTTTTTTATTTTATAAATTTTTAACTATTTTTCACTATTTTACATTTTCACTATTTTTTGGCATTGTTTTTCTATCGATTTTCATATTTTTAAAAATTTTTTGAATTTATTTTTACAAATAATTTAACTTAAAAAATCCTAATTTCAGTTAACTTTATATATTATGTTTAACATATTATAATATGTTGTATAGTCCCGTGGGGTAGTGGTAATCCTTCTAGGCTTTGGACCCGGAGACGGCGGTTCGACTCCGCTCGGGACTATCAATTTTTTTAGAGGATTATTATAACATTGTTATATTTTTAATTGCTATTTTTTTATTATAAATTATTTTTTTTTAAAAGGAATTTTTTAAGTAAAATTTAATAAGTCCTTTTATGATATATTATATTGTACAATAATGTTTTAAAATGGTGAAATTATGAGAAGAGACCCAATTCATCAATTTTTAAGAGATCCTGACAATAAGGCAAGATTATTCATGGGTATTACTGGTGCTATGATAATTACCACTTTCTTGGTGGTTATTGGTACTATCATGCTTATCTTAATATTGGTAGGAGTAATCTAATTCCAATATTTACTTTTTTTATAGCTTTTTTATTTACTTAATATTCTCATAGACTTTTTCTTCAGCTATTTTTGCATTATTAGTTGCAGTTTTCAAATCCTTACTTGAACTGATGATGGTGACTAAGGGTTGATCTTTTTCTATTTTAACTCCTTCATATGGAATGTCATATACATTAGGAATATTCAAATTTCCTATGCTAACTTGTTTTCTTGCATAAATGATTCTCTTGATTGAATATTGGCTTGGATTTGGAATGTCGATGATTTCTCCTTCACAAGCCTTGATGTGCGCATCCAAGAGATTTATGCCAAGCACATTTTCAACAAGTTCATAAGTTCCTTGGAACCTTGGATTGATTTCAATGATTTTCAATTCCCCATTATTATCTAAAATGTAGTCAACACCATTTGATCCAATTAGGTTGAACTGCTTGATCAAATCTTCAGATGTATTTTTCATCTCATCATTAATTTCATTTGCATTAATTTCTGTTTGATTACCGTTAAACATTCTAAAGCTATTTTCATTCAATGGCAAAATGTTTCCAGAATATTCATATGAATCATTTCCCAAGTCATGTTCAGTTATCAATCTTGAATTGATCAAATTTTTTCTCTCATTGTGACTTGACAATACTGATGATGATATATTAGTTCCTTCAATATATTCCTGAAGTATATAGTTTTCAAGTGAAATATTTTGATAAATTTCATTGTCTTGTTTTAATTCATCACAACTTTCATTATTTATCAAGAAAATTCCTAACCCTCCCCTTCCTTGAAGGGGTTTTAAAATAAATTGGTTGTTGCTGTATTGTTGTAAAATTTCATTCAATTCCCCTACATCAGATGGTTGAAATGTAAGTGGAACGTTAAATTTGTTTTTCAGTTTCTTGTAAAACTTGAATTTATTCTCAACAGATTCAGTGTTCTTATTGCCATGAACAATTTTTCTAAATTTTTTATATTCTCCAGAAAAATTTTTTGAATTTATTCCAGTGGTGAGTACAATCTTATCAATTTCATCTTCATCATTATTTTGAAAAAGAAAATCTTTTGATAATTCAAGAAGTTTGTCAGGTGAATAATTCTCTTCAAACCTTCCACAGGATATGGCACTTTCCTGGTCTAGAACATGTTTCTCAGCATAAGGTGCTTTAAAGTCTACAGTTTTAAAATAGCTTATAGAAAATGTTTTGTAATCCAATTTCAATGCTGAATTGACCATTGGTCTTGTGTCAATTCCCATAATAAGCAAATTTTCCATATTTTTCATCCCTAAATGTTATTTTCCTGTTCCCTTGCTTGATCATATACTGTTTTTATTGTATCCATGTCTACACTGGTGTAAATCTGAGTTGTAGAAAGGCTTGAATGTCCAAGAAGTTGCTGAATAACTCTAATGTCCACACCATTCTTTAATAGATGTGTTGCAAATGAGTGTCTTAAGACGTGTGGAGTAACTTTCTTTTTGATTCCTGCTTCATCTGCATATTTCTTTATCATCATCTGAACATATCTTGGAGTAAGGCTATTTCCATTTTTATTTACAAAGATAAATTCTGAATTCTGTTTATCCACTTCAAGATAATCCAAAAGAAGTTCCTTTGTATGCTCATCAAAAAGGACAATTCTGTCCTTATCCCCTTTACCTCTTACTCTAATGGTTCTTTCATCAAAATCGATGTCTCTTTTCAATAGCTTTACAAGTTCTGAAATACGAAGTCCTGTAGAGTAAAGCAATGTGAGAATAACCTTGTCTCTTCTTTTTGATTTCTGTTTTAAAGGAGTGTCATTTTCATCAATATCCACAGCTTCTATCAAATCCTTCACTTCCTTTTCATTTAAGGATTTAGGCAATGACTTTGTTCTCTTTGGATTCTTGATATCCTCTAAAAAATAGATGTCATTGAATTCTAAGAATTTTTTTGAAACGACTGTAGTTAAGTAAATGTAATTCTGGGTAAGGTACTTGTCTCTTTTCAAGTCACGGATATACTTTCTGAAACTAGCTAAAAATCTTTTTCCATCATATAGGTTTTCCTCATTTTTCATATAATTGATTAGGTTATGGATGATGGAGCTGTATGTCTTTACAGTATTTTCAGAATAGTTTCTAATTTCCAGTTCAATCAAGTAGTCCTCGAGCATGCTTTCAAAATCAAACACTTCCATCAAATGCTTCTTATCTCCATTTTCCTCGATAACAGGCAGTTTTATTGGAGACTTTTGAATTGGTTCATTTGATAAGTTCAATTGCTCGGTAAAAAGATTCATGTTAATTCCTTCTTTAGATCTTTACCAAACCCATTAATCTAAATTTAGGATAATTTTAAAATTCTATTTTATATTTATTCAGTAATATTTACTTCGTTATACCTAATTATATTTATGGTTTTATTTAAATATTTTTAAAATTGGCTCATTGAATCATAAAATCAGTAAAAATTAATATTATAAAAATTAATATTTTAGAAATTAATATTATAAAAATTTGTAAAAAAAAAGAAAAAAGAAAAAAATATAGAAATAAAATAATTTATTTCTATTTGAATTTAGAATTAAATAGTCGAATAATCCATTTAGTTTAAAGTAACTAATCTGAGCTTGTCAGGTCTTTTAATTACTCTGCTTGATTTAAAAGCAACTAAGGTTTTGATTCCTTTGGAGTATGCAATATCGACTAATCTTTGGCTGATTACACCATCGAAAATAACAGTGTCTGCATCAGGATTGTCTTGTTTTAAATCTTCGTAAAGGGTTTCAACATTAGTTTCTTTTAATAAGTTTAAAGAATCATCGTAGATTTCACTGTTTCCAGTTCCTTCTAACTCTCTTAACATGTTCTTTAATAATTTTATTCTACTATCTTGAATCCTGTCGTTTTGTCTGTCTCTACGGCCTCTGGAATTTCTGTCTTTTCCTCTGCGATCGTTTCTACCGTTTTTTCTATCTGTTCTGTCTTTTCTGTCGAATTTGTCTTTACGATCGGTTCTGCCGTTTTTGTTTCCGTGAAATTTATCGGATTTGTCTAAGTTTTTTGCTCTTCTGTCACTAGTTTTGCTAGTTCTGTTGATTTTGCTTTTTCTCACTTTGCCTTGAGTGTCTAAATTGAAATCAAGGTTGTTTATTACTTGTTCAGTAGGAGCTTTGTCCCTTAAAGCAATTAAAACTTCTTCTTTTTCTAAATCTTCAACTTCTTTGCCTCTTGGAGCTCTAGTGATGTAGTCTACATCTCCAACTTGCAAGAGTTCTTTTAAGATTAATTCTCCGCCACGGTCACCATCAACAAATGCAGTTACAGTTCTTTTTTTAGTTAATTCAGCTACACTGGTAGGGATATTAACTCCTTCAACTGCGACAGTGTTTTTAATTCCGTATTTTAATAAATTTAAAACATCATTTCTTCCTTCCACAACGATAATTGCATCGGAAGTGTGTACGTTTGGACCTGCAGGAAGTCTTTCTGCTCCGAATTCAGAAATTTCATGAACTCTCATTGATTCTCTGATTTCTTCAATCATTTTCATGCTTTCAGGAGAGACAGTTTCCATCATGCCCATATAAATTTCTTTTGCACGATTAATAACTTGTTGTCTTTTCACAGCTCTTACGTCTTCAACTCTAAGAACTTCAATAGAAGCTTCACAAGGACCTACGCGGTTAATGGTTTCTAAGGATGCTGCAAGGATGGCAGTTTCAATTCTATCTAAGCTAGATGGAATTACGATTTCACCTTTTGCACGTCCACCATTTGAGTGAATGATAACTTGAATCCTTCCGATTCTTCCAGTTCTTTGGAGTTCTCTTAAGTCTAAATCGTTACTTAAAAGACCTTCAGTCTGTCCGAAAACCGCACCTACTACATCAGGTTTTTCTACGATTCCGTTTGCATTGATTTGAGCGTGAATAAGATATTTAGTTGTAGTTAATTCTACACCTTTTCCCATAATAAGCCTCCTTTGAGCTTTGTAATAGGATAATTTAAGGCTAGTTATTCGTAGAATTGTTATCATAACCAATATCTATCATGATAATTTAAAACCTTTGATTCTTATCCATAAATCCTATGAATAATATTGTTTTTTCTAATCAGTTTTAAACATTTATAATTAATAATACCTCATTTTTTCTTATTTAAACTCGTTTTGAGTAATGATTTAAAATTAATTATCCTAATTAAGATTTAGCTAATAACAATTTTACTACTAGCTTAATTATAATTAATTTTAATTAATAAATTCTTGATATATAATTTGTTAATTTATAATTGATTATAATTTTTTAAATTATACTGTAATTTGTAATAAATTGATTAATTAATTTTATAAATTAATTGATAAAAGCAGATACTAATATTAATAGAATTCTTGAATTAAATAGACATCAGCTATTT
>NZ_JAEDCO010000010.1 GCF_016294135.1 Methanobrevibacter ruminantium | reverse complement strand
TTTATTGATTCTCTTATTTATTGGTTCTATTTTTTCTTTTTTCGATTAATTCATCTTAATTATCTTTATTTATCTTTATTTTCCTTATTTGCCTTTTTATCTTTATTTATCTTTATTTTCCTTATTTGCCTTTTCTTCAAAGAAATTTAATGCTGAACAAACTGGCCTTCCAGTTTGAATGAATTCTATGCTTATGTCATTGCCGTTTATTTCCATCAATGCCACTGACGGGTCAGATAATCTTGGGTTTGTCGGACTTCCAGGATTGACTAAAATGACATTTTTAATCTTTTCAAGCTGTGCAACATGTGAATGTCCGCTTACAAGGATATCCACTTCCAATTGCAATGCATGGTAATATAATTGTTGTGTGTCTCCTCTTGGATAAACTTCTCCATGTATTACTCCAATCTTATGGCCTTCCGCTTCTATGATTTCAGAAGGTGGGAGATCAATCTCCCCATGAACCCTGTCCATATTTCCTTCAACAGCAACTACAGGCGCTATTGCTTCCAATTCATCTATAACGTTTTGGCTGGTTATGTCCCCTGCATGAATAATCAAGTCAACACCTTCAAAGGTTTCCAAAACCTTTTGGGGAAGCTTAATTCTTCTATCTGGAATATGGGTGTCTGATATTAATCCAATTAACATATTTTCACATTCAATAATTATGAATTCAAAACAATTTGAAATGAATTAGTTATTAATTGTTTTCATCTAACAATAATTACTTTGTTTTATATTGATTATATAGTTTATTAGAAAATTGCTTAGAAAATCACTGTCTTAATTCATTCATTTTTGATTTTCTTTGCATTTTTTAGTTTCATAATATATGAATAAAAATTTAATAATAAAACTTTATAAGTTTATAAAAATATAATATAATTATTGATAAATAATTTTTATCTTTAAGTTGATTTCTGAAAAATATTAGTTCAGGAGATTAAAAATGGGAAAAGTTAGTAAAGAAAAAATATTGGAGATTTTAGAAGGGTATGATAAAGACAATATCACTATCGCAACTTTAGGTAGTCACACCTCTTTACATATTCTTAATGGTGCTAAACAAGAAGGATTTAGAACTGCTATTGTTTGTGCAAAGGGTAGAGAAGTACCTTATCAACGTTTTGATGTTGCAGATGAATATATCATCGTAGATAAATTCGAAGACATTGTAAACGAAGATGTTCAACAAAGATTAAGAGACATGAACGCAATTGTTATTCCTCACGGATCCTTTGTAGCATACGCAGGTTTAGATAATGTTGAAGATAAGTTCAATGTACCTATGTTTGGTAACAGAGACATCTTAAGATGGGAAGCTGAAAGAGACTTGGAAAGACAATTGCTCGTAAACGGTAAAATCAGAATCCCAATGAAATATGATGACCCTGCTGAAATTGACCGTGCTGTAATGGTTAAATTCCCTGGAGCAAGAGGTGGAAGAGGATACTTTGTAGCTTCATCTCCTGAAGAATTTAATGAAAAAATCGATGCAATGAAAGAACGTGGATGGATTGAAGATGAAGATGTGGCTCAAGCTCACATTGAAGAGTATGTATCTGGTTGTAACTACTGTATCCACTACTTCTACTCCGCATTGAATGATGAAGTGGAACTTATGGGTATGGACAGCAGATATGAATCCAGTATTGACGGATTTGTAAGAATGCCTGCTAAAGATCAATTATCCATTGACATTAGCCCATCTTACGTTGTAACCGGTAACCACCCAGTTGTAATGAGAGAATCATTGCTTCCACAAGCATTTGAAATCGGTGACAAATTAGTTAAAAGTGCTGCAGAATTAGTAAAACCTGGTTTAAACGGTCCATTCTGTATCCAAACTCTTGTAAACGATAACCTTGAAGTTGTTGTATTTGAAACAAGTGCAAGAACTGATGGTGGTACAAACACCTTTATGGAAGGTTCCGCATACAGTTACCTCAAATATGGTGAAGGTATGAGTATGGGAAGAAGAGTTGCACGTGAAATTAAAATGGCACTCGAAAACGGCGGATTTGAAAAGATTATTACATAATCTTCCAACTTAGAAAAAACATTTAGAAAAAGTTTGATTAAAACTTTTTTCAACTATTTTTTTAAAGTTTTTATTTCTTTTTTTAACTTTTATAACTTTTTTACTCTTTTTTTATTAATATTCAATTATTCATTAATTATTCTAATATTTCTGCTATTTTTTAATATTTTATAAAATTAGAATATGTATTTTAGTCTAAGTCTTTAAATTAAAAAATAGCTATTTATTGAGTTTAAAAAATTATAAAAAAATATTTTATAAAAAAAGATTTTAGAATCCCAAATGGGATTCTAATTAAAATAAAAATTATTTTTTCCTTCTGCCTTTTGGAAGGAATAAGTTAGTAATGTTCTTTTTGACATTACCCGTATCTTCGAATTTTTTCTCTTTTTGTTTGATAGGAACATTTTTAGTTCCTTTGCTGCCTTTTGCAATGTCATATTCCTCTTTAGCTTTTGCTCTTTCTTGGTAAAGGTAAGCTCCGAAGAATGCCATCAATGCACCAAGTCCAAGGACTGCAACACTTGTAATCAAGTCTCCCATTTCAGTTGGCGTGTATGCTCCTAAAAATCCTGCAAATGTCAAGTATAATAGTGGTGTTGCACCAACAATACCTAAAAGAACACCTTTAAGGTAGGATTTTGCTTCATAACCAATATAAAGAGGACCAATAGCTGCAAATGCCATTAAAAGATCTATTCCATATTGGGTTGCAACAAGTGGGAAAAATGCATATGCTGCTGCACCGAAAATCAATGATTTTAAATTTATGTCAGGTAAATTAGAATTTCTATTCTTTTTTACTTTAGGTTGTTTTGCCTTTTCTGCATCTACCATTAAATCACCTAAAACTTTAAGACTATATTCATATCATAATTTTAATTTATTAAAAATTAATATTGTCTATTTATTTTTCTAAATTAAATTTTTATTTCTCATATAATTTAAATTTTAATATTTTTTTTAAAAAATCAGTATAAATTGATAAAATCGAAATAATAAAAGTGAAAAATGTTTAAAAGGAAGAATAGTTAATAAAATAAGTAAATTGCAATGATAAAATAAAAAAAGAAAAGAAAGAGAAAAATTTAAAAAATTTAATTTTTCTGTTTAGTTAAAGCTCCACCGAGAGCACCAGTTATTCCCATAGTGATCATATATTTGATTATATTGTAGATAATCACAAATAAGCTTGAAACTCCAGAAACGGTGAATCCAGTAAGCCCTCCAAGAGGTCCCATCAATGCGGTTCCACCTACGGTAACAAGCAGTATGAATAGGATTGATGCCACAATTGTTCCGAATGCTCCTGCAAGTGCCGCATTCCACATTCCTCCGAATATTCCTTCGTGAGCTATGTATCCGACAATGAATCCCACGATTAAAAGACCCCAGAATTCATAACGTCCAAAGAATAAGTAAACGACTAATGTCAATAGAAATCCTATTAGAACTGAACTCATTTTAGCCATTTTATCACCTCATTTTAGATTAATTCTTTAATTATAATAATCTCTTTTTTATTATAATTTTCACGTATTTAAGTTTAGTTATCAAGTATTTAAACTTTGCTTTTTAATTTATTTTAATTTATTTTACTTTATTTTAGTTTATAGAATTTATTTTAGTTTATTTTTAATTTTAATTTTAATTAATTATTAGTTGACTAATAATAATCATTTCCCATTTGCTCTTTTATCTTTTCTATAACTGCCCTATGCATCCTTTTGGTAAATTCTGATTTATCGTTCTGCTTTAGGACTTCCAAGTATCCTTGTGATACAAGATTAAATGCAAATGGGCTTGGGATTATTGTATTTATTGTCTTGATTTCCATTTCACCACTTGAAATCCATGAAATGACCCTTTTAGCATTTTTAATGTCCATATAATCTTCAGTGGCTTCCCTTCTGGATTCCTTGAGTATTGGGAAATTATTGTCCATTTCCTGAATGTACTTGAGCAATATTTTTCCTCTAACTTGCTGCCTTCCTACAGACTTTTCATGCCCTTTGTATCTTCTTAAGGTCATGAGGGATCTTCCAGCGCAATGCCTGAATCTGCTTGCCAATGTTTCGGTTTTGTCAAGTGACCTTATCAGTATGTTTTCAAAGTTGTTAGGATTCAATCTTTCCAATGCTTCCAATGCTCCCATCTTGCCCTCTGAGCTTAAATAGAATCCATTGTCTGTAATTGAGATTGTAATGTTCCTCTTGTTTCTGTCACTTGCCACATAAGCCACTGCCCTTGCAAGCGCATCATTTGTCTTCCTTCCAAACAAGCTATGGAAAACAACGAATTTTCTTCCTCCAAATCCTGTGTAATACTCAACAAGAAGCTTTTGTTTGTGAGGTATTTGGGCATAGAGGAACTGTTCATTGAAGTATTCATAGATTGAGTTTGCTGCAAACTCATCAACATAAAGGTATTCATGAAGGAATTCCATTATTTCCTCTTTAGATCTTCCATACTGGAACTTGCTTTCAAGAATGTATCTAAATCTCTGGATGTCTACTGCAAGGTCAAATGCAAGAGGCAATTGCTCAGAATACCATGAAGGGATTGTAGGAGGTCCTGATGCTGGAGAGACATTTATGGTCATTCCCTTTCCATAATTGAATTTGTATGTTCTTCCGCCAAGAACAAAGCTGTCACCTTTTTTAAGCTTTTCCATAAAGTCCTCTTCAACCTTACCTATTGGCTCCCCATCACATTTCACGATTACTGCAGAATGGTCAGGTATGGTTCCAATGTTTGTGGAATAAAGCATCCTTGCTAATTTTCCCCTTTTTCCAAAGGTGTTTTCCTTATAGTCTATCCAGATTTTAGCATAAACGTAACGCTCTTCAAGTTCCACATACTCTCCTGCCAAATAGCTTAGGACATCTTCATAGTCATCCCTTTCCAGATCCTTATAGCAATAGCTTTTTCTAATCACATCGTAGGCATAATCGATGTCCCAAGGGTTTTCTATTCCCATTCCATAGATATGTTGTGAAAGCACATCCAAGCAGTCCTTAGGGATTTTTATGTTGTCAATTTTTCCTTCCTTAGCATTTTTCAAGAGAACAGAACATTCTACAAGTTCATCTCTATCTGTAACGATTATTCTTCCCTTGGACTTTTCATGCAATCTGTGGCCGCTTCTACCGATTCTTTGAAGAGCCCTTGAAACTGATTTCGGTGAGTTGATAAGTATTACAAGGTCAATGTAACCTATATCTATTCCAAGTTCAAGTGAAGTTGAGGATACAACAGCCCTAAGCTCACCTCTCTTTAGTTTTTCTTCAGTTTCCAATCTTGATTCCTTTGATAGGGAAGAGTGGTGTGCCATAATGTTGTTGCTATTGAAATGTTCTCCGTAAAGCTTTTTGAGGTTGTAAACATAGCGTTCTGTAGCGCTACGGGTATTTGTAAATATCAAGGTTGTCTTATGTTCCATCACTAAGTCATCGATTAGGGCATAAGTTGCCATTCTCGTATCCTCATCATCAGCTATTACAATATCGTCAACTGGAGAGATAACTTCTATATCCAGTTCCTTCAGATAATTGATATCAACTAGGATACAATCCCTTTCCACTCCGTATTCATATCCTACAAGGAATCTTGCAACTTCTTCAAGAGGGCTTACTGTAGCGGATAATCCAATCCTTGTAAATCCCCCAATTAGATGCTGCAATCTCTCTAATGATAGGCTTAAGTGAACTCCCCTCTTGTTTTCAGCCAATGAATGGATCTCATCAACAATCACATACTTTACATGTGATAATTTTTCCCGGAATTTAGGCGCGACAAGGAGGATTGATAATGTTTCAGGTGTTGTAATCAGAATATGTGGGGGGGACTTCAACATCTTTGTCCTTTGATATTGGGTGGTGTCTCCAGTTCTAACTGCCTTTCTGATTCCTAATGGCTTTTTAGCTATTTTCTCTATTTCCCTAAGGGGCTGGTCAAGGTTTCTTTCAATGTCATTGTCCAATGCCTTTAGAGGAGATATGTAAATGCAATAAACCTTATCTTCAAGTTCCCCTTTATCTGCAAGTTCAGTCAGTTCATTAATGACCGATAGGAATGCAGTCAATGTCTTTCCAGATCCTGTTGGTGATGAAACAAGTATGTTGTTCCCTTTATGAATTTCAGGAATCGCTTGTTTTTGTGCAGGTGTAAAGTCTTCAAAGATATTCTCAAACCACTGCTTCACATAAGGGTGGAGATTATTATAGATTTCCTTTTTTGAATAGCTTTTAGTTTGTTTTTTTATCATATTATCAATCTTTAAATCTTATTGGTGTGTTGTGTTATTTTAAAATAGTTACCATTTATTTATGTAATTTATTTATTTTATAGTTTAGTTTTTACTTATTCAAATTAATTTAAATATTAGTTTTAACTTAAATATTATTAAATTAAGAATTAAGTTTAGAAATTAATTTTAATTCATTGATTATTTTAATTATTTTAGTTTTATGAGGATTTATTATGGTAGGAAATTTATCAATTGAAGAAGCTATTGAAGCATTGAAGGATGAAGATGTAGCGACTAGAAAATCAGCTATAGCAAGTTTGGAAAAGGTGAATGATGAATCTATTATCGATCATTTGATTCAAGCTACTAAAGATGAAAATGCTCAAGTGCGTTTTAAAGCTGCAGAAATCTTAGGTAATATGGGAGATGTGGCTGTAGATAAATTGATTGAAGAGTTTGCAAATGCAGAAGGAAAGGATAAACGATTTTTAGCGTTTGCGCTTAAGGAAACTGAAGATGCAAAGGTAATTCCTTATTTCGTAGAATCCCTTGATGATGAGGATTTCGGTGTTAGAAAAGTTGCTGTAAGGGCTTTAGGTGAACTTCAAGCTGAAGATGAATTGGATAGCATTGCAAAATGTCTTGAAGATGAGGATTGGGGTGTAAAGTTAGCTGCAGTTCAAGCTTTAGGAGATTTAGGAAGTGATGAATCCATTAAGCTCATCAAACAGGCAAGAAAGAATGAGGATGACAAGGACTTCAAGAAATCCTGTAATAAGGCAATTAAAAAAGCTGAAAAAAGGAAAAAGGCAAAGGCCTCTGGAAAAGCTATTGTTAAAGTCATTCCTATGAGCACCATTAAGGAAATGGAAGCGGCAAATCTTAAAAAGGCAATTAAGGAATATGAAAGGTATGTTGAATCAAAACAGCCAAAAGATGCTCCATATAAAAGATTATGTGTTCTCTATAGAAAGGAAAATGATTATGACAATGAAGTAAGAGTCTTGGAAACAGCATGTGAAGTGTTTGCTGATACTGAGAAAAAATTAGCTTACTTTGAAAAGAGATTAGCAAAATTAAAATAAAATTAAAAAATAAATTAAGATAAATTTTAATTATTTTTATTATTTTTATTAATTTGTTTTCTCTTTTTTAATATTTTTTTTAAAATTAGTGCCTATTTTTATAATTTTTATTTTTCATGAAATTTCATGTTTATTTCATGAACATATTTTATCTTATCTATTTTTTCTTTATTTCGTATAAATCAGTTCTTCTGTTCTTTAAAACAGGAATCTCTTCTCTTATCCTTTTTATTTCATCCAAATCTATTACAACGATTTTTAATTCTTCACTGTAATCCAATTCTTCAATCACTTCTCCCCATGGATTTACTGCTATGGAATGTCCATATGAGTTATAGCTTGCATTCTCATCAAGTGCTGGTGCAACTCCAATTGCATAAACTTGATTGTCCAATGCTCTTGATCTAAATAAGAGTTCCCAATGTGTAGGGCCTGTTGTCAAATTGAAAGCCCCTGGGAAAATTAGTATTTCAACACCATTCAATGCCATGATTCTTGACAGCTCCACAAATCTTATGTCATAGCAGATTCCGATTCCAAATCTTGCCGAATCTGTCTTTATAATTGTGAATTCATTTCCTGCACTTAATGTGTCTGATTCCTTGAAATAGATTTTTCCTTTAACATCAATGTCAAATAGGTGCATTTTCCTATGCTTTCCTAATTGTTTCCCATCATTGTCAAAGAAAACTGCAGTGTTGTATATTGATTCTGTTTCATTTTCATCATCTCTTTCAAGTTCAGGTATGGATCCTGCCAAAACATGAATGTTCTCTTCTTTTGCAATCTTAGCTATTTCCTTTAAGGTTTGACTATTCTCCAGTTCTTCAGCATATTCTATGAATTTCTCATTTTCATATGGGCAGTTAAACATTTCAGGAAGAACAGCCAAATCTGCTCCTTGCTCTTTTGATTCCTTAATCATTTGAATGGCTTTTTCTATATTCTTTTCCTTATTGTCCACCACATTCATTTGACAAAGAGCTATTTTGATTGAATTCATGTTTGTTTCCTCGATAGTTAATGATAAAAATTAAAAATAGGTTAATATTTAAAAATTATAAAATTAAAAAATAAAAAAATTAAGAAAAATAAAAAAGAAAAAATATTTATTTTTAAGCGGAAGTTAAAAATAAAAAAATTAATAGATTAGTTTTAAGCTATTTCTGCACCGTCTGCTGCATCAATTTCTGTTGTTTGAAAACTAATACTATTAATCATATTTTGGATTTCAGTTGTATTCAAAGCGCTTATGTCTTGATTACTTGATTTTCCATTGTTTATGACAAAGCTGTAGTACACTCCATCACGTAAGGTACAGTAGTATCTTGAATATCCTTGGTCTGCAGTGCTGATTGTCATTCTCAAGGATGGAATTCCACCTATATCAACAGTTTCAGCATCTAAGACCTCCCCATTTAAGGATTGTGATGTTGCGTTAATGTCACTTATGATCTTTTCATAGGTAATGTCATCACTTTGAATTGTAGTGAATCCAATTAATGTGTTGTCTTTAGTTTTAAATGCAATATCGCTGGAATTGCTGTTTCCATCGGTATTGTTGTACATGGACCAGTTTCCAGAGTAATCAAAACTGATTATTCCATCTGAATAGTTCTTAACTTCATCAGTGGTTTGGTTTTGTAGTCCATTAAGTCCAATTCCTGCAATCAATAGAATGATTATTGCAAGTATTGCAACAATTGCAATTTTTCTAATGTTTAGGTTGGAACCGCCGTCTGATTTTTTAGTGACTTTAGGTTCAGCTTTCTTCTCTTTTTTAGGAATTTTAATTTTATCTTTCTTAGGGATTTCCTTTTTAATTTCCCTAGTGATCTTTTCAGTTTTTGCAGAACTGAATTTCTTAGCAGGGTCTTTGATTCCCTTATCTTTTTGCTTGAATCCTTCAGTTGCAGTTTTGCTGAATGAAGGTTTAGTACTTTGAGCTTGAGTGTGACTTTTTTGTTCTTTCTCTCTAGAAACACTACTAAATTTACTTAAATCGAAGCTTCCTAACTTGCTAGATAATCCTTTTCCAAAGCTAGATGAACTGCCGGAGAATATTGAATCATTTGTGCTAGTGATTACTCCTGGTTTGAATTTTCCTTCTAACTTAGGATGTCTAGCATTTGCTTCAGATTTTGGAGGAAGTTTAGCACCACAGTTACCACAAACTGGTGCACTGTCATAACTTGCATTTCCACACTCTTGACAATATTTTACCAAATTTTAACCTCCTACTCAATAGATTAAAAATACTTATAAAAATTCTTTAATATATTATAATATATACTAATATTAATCTTTATATTTAATCTTATATTTAAAATTTAACATATTTTAAGGATATTTTTAAGAAATTAAGGTAAATTATTTTATTTAGTAATTAGAAATTAATATTTAATTGAAAATTTTTAAAAATAATCTTTTAATAATCTTTAAGAATAATGTGATAATATGGCTGAAGAAAAAGAAATTAAATGTGACAATATCAATTATGCAGTTTATAAAATTGAGGATTGGGAAAATGATTATGAAATAAACATCATTGGAACTGCAAGAGAAAAACCTGTAACTCAACCAACTTTGGATCATATGCTTAAGCAAATGGAACATATAAGAGTGTCTGTATTTGAGATTGGTGGAAAGGAAGTCAATGGAATGATTGGATTAGGCATGCAGCTTAATCAATCCATGCAAAAAAGGGATTTGGATGAGCTCATTCAACAGGAAGAAAAAGAGTATCAATCAATTATGGAAGAATTGAATGCTATTGAATTAAAATCCGCTGAGGACACTATTTCTTTAGATACTGATGAGTATGTTATTTATAAATTGGAGTATGATGGACATACATTATCTCCTAAGCCTTATAATGATTATGCTATAAGGCATCAAAAGGAAGAGATTGAACGTCTTAAGAAAGAAAGCGGACAAAAATTCGTTTTAGATCTCTAATTATTATTAAAAAAAGATTTTGAGCTTTAATATTCTAAAGCTCATTTAACTATTTTTATAAAATCAATATTCCTAATCCTTCGAGGAGTATTTTTACACCAAGCAAGATTAAGATAACTCCTCCAAGTATTTCGAACTTGTCTCCAAAGTAATATCCTATTTTTTTACCTAAATAGAGTCCGATTATTGTAAATATGAATGCAGTGACCCCAATCATGATTACTGGAATCAGGATATCTGTTTTTAATACTGCATAGGTTATTCCAACTGCAAATGCATCTATGCTTGTAGCTATTGCAAGCAATGTCAATTCCTTAAATGAAAATTTATCGGATGAATCCTCTTCTTCATCGCTGGAGAAACTTTCCTTTATCATATTTGATCCAATCAAAAGAAGAAGGATAAATGCTATCCAAGGGGCAAAGGTAGTTATGAGCCATTCCAGCTGAATTCCACCTAACCAACCTAAAACAGGCATCAATGCCTGGAATCCTCCAAAGAATATTGCAAACCACAAGACTTGGCTTTTGGTAATTTTCTTCAATGTGAATCCTTTTGTAAGTGAAACGCTGAATGCATCCATTGCCAATGCAATTGCAATGAGTAATGTTGAAATAAAATCCATAATAATCAGTACGTGTTTAATTGATGTTTTGAAAGTTTTATAGTATCAAATTTATTTATTCATTTTTATCCGAAAGCATCTAAAGTAACTTTTTTATCCTTTTTAAGTTCTCTTGGAGGTTCTACAGCTACAAATTCGATTCCTTCCTCTTCAAGAAGCTCAAGTGCATCATCACCTATTGAAGGCGCTACAAGCAATCCTCTGATTTTCTGCTTTTCTCCAGTTTCGCCTTTGATTTCCTTGTTTTCCCTATTTTCAAAGTCAGACAAGTATCTTCTGATTTGTTTTACTGCAGCTATTCCTGCCTTACGGGCCTTCAATTCTAAAATCATTAGGTTTCCTTCACTATCATTTCCAAGAATGTCAATGAATCCGTGCTCTGTTGCATATTCCCTTACGCTTGGACGGAATCCTTCCTCAATTATGTGAGGCTTTTCCCAAATCATGTCACCCATATCCTTTTCATAGCCTGCTCTTTCAAGCTCTTCATAATCTTCAATTAGGTTATAGTTAGCGTAATGGACTTTTCTTACCTCAACTTCCAATCTTTCAGGAGGGCTGCGCCTATGACTTTCCAAAAATAGTATTTCATCTTTGATGTAAGCTCTTGGTCTTGATTTAGGAGGTTGCCAATTGACTGGATCCACTTTATTGTCCTGATGAATCAGGAAGCATCCGTCTGGCTTCATCATGATTATTCTTTCACCATAATCAAGTTCACTTAATGCACGGCCTTCATAGCTGACTCTACAGCATGCAAAAAGAAGTATGGTTGCCTTTTTCCTAAAGCCTTCCTCAATAAGATCATAAGTCTCTTCATAATTAGGATTTTCTAAAATTTTGTATTTCATTTTATCAGTTTTAAGTTTTATAAATAGTAAATTTTTATCAAATAGTTTGTTTTATTTTCAATAATCAATATTTGTTTTTATTTTTTATAAATTTAATCAATTTATTACTTTTTTATGAATTTTTCAAAATTAGCAATATCCTTAAAAATTAGTAATATCCTTAAAATTTTATATAGGACTATGTATATATTTATAATAGTTAGGAAATGATTATTATGGAAATGAATGAAAATGTTGAAATGATTACCGGAGACCCTAAGAAAGCTATTAATAAGCTTGCTTGGCCTATGATAGCAAGTATGTTTTTAATTTTCTTAAACAATATTGTGGATAGTATTTGGGTAGCAGGATTAGGACCTGCTCCTTTGGCAGCACTTGGATATGTAACTCCATTGTTTATGGTGCTTGTAGGATTTGGAAATGGTATAGGTGCTGGTGCAACATCTCTTATTTCTCGTTATATTGGTGCTGAAAAAAGAGATGAGGCAAATAATGCAGCTATGCACTCTGCTATTTTAAGTGTAATTGTTTCATTGATTCTTACAGTATTTTTCCTTTTATCTTTAGAATCCCTATTAAAGATAATGGGTGCAAGTGATGTATTGAAATATGCTATGGATTATGGCATAATTGTATTCGCTTTCACTGCTCCAATTTTAATCCCTCCTATTTTTGGAGGGGCATTTAGGGCAGAAGGAGATGTAAAAAGAGCCACTTTGCCTATTGCTATTGTAGCTATTATCAATATGGTCTTAGATCCAATATTCATTTACACATTTGGTTGGGGAGTTTCAGGTGCAGCTCTTGCAACAGGTTTATCTCCTCTATTTGCTATTCTAATGATGTTATACTGGATTTTCATTAAGAAAGATACATACTTATCATATAACAAGAAAGATTTCCATAATAATTTTAAAATGTATAAGGATATTCTAGTTGTAGGAATTCCAGCAAGCTTGGAACAATTGATCATGGCAGCTCTTGCAGTTACAGTCAATTATATGCTCACTTTGGTTTCAGGTTCAGTTGCAGTGGCAGTTTATACTGCAGGATGGAGAATCATATCCTTAGGTTTGCTTCCAGCTATTGGTGTTGGAACTGCTGCAATTACCGTTGCTGGTGTTGCATATGGTGCTAAAAAGTATGAAAACATTAGAACTGCTTGCAGATATTCCGTTAAGCTAGGTCTAATCTCATCCATTATAGTTTGCATATTGCTCTTTGTATTTGCAAATCAGGTGGCATTCATATTCTCATATTCAGAGGCAAGCTCACATCTTGAACCGTTGATTGCTTCATTCATACAATTGATGTGCCTATTCATATTGTATGTTCCATTCGGTGCAAGTGCTGGAAATGTATTCCAAGGGCTTGGAAAAGGAACAACTTCCTTTATTTTAACCACATTCAGGGAATTTGTACTTGTATTGATATTCGCATATCTTTTAGGATTTGTATTCAATATGGGAGAGCGTGGAATTTATTACGGTATGCTTTTAGGCGGTTTCCTTGGTTCTGTAATAGCTTATGGATACATTGAACTCTATGTGGACAGATTGATTAATGGAAAAGTTAAAGGAAGTGACATTTAGCTTTAACTTTTCAAATTCATTTTTTTTCTTTTTTTTGATTTGTATTCTTTAAAAGTCATTTATTTTATTTAAAATACTTAATCTGGTAATATAAACTTTTTTAAATGATTTTATACAAATTAATTAATAGAAAAATATTTTATAATTTTATTAGGTGGTTAATTTAATATGCAAAAAGTAATTAATTCTCATTGTCACATTTATCCAGATAAGATTGCAGCAAAAGCTGTAAAGGGGATTCGTGATTTTTATGACCTTCACATGTCTTTAAATGGGACTGTAAATGACTTGATTGAAGACGGAAATAAGGTTGGTGTTGTTCATTATCTTATCCATTCAGTGGCAACAACTCCAAAGCAGGTTCAATCAATCAATGAATTCATCAGTTTTGAGGTCAAATCCCATCCAGACCTTTTTACAGGTTTTGGGACATTGCATCCTGATAGTGAAGACATTGATGGTGACTTGGATTACATTATTGAACTTGGCCTTAAAGGTGTGAAAGTTCATCCTGATTTCCAGCAATTTGCCTTAAATGAGGAAAAGGCATTTAAGATGGGAGAGGCAGTCAATGAAAGAGGATTGCCAATCATGATTCATTGCGGCGATTTCAGATATGATTATTCAAATCCTGAACATTTAAAGCCTTTCCTTGAGAAGTTTCCAGATCTCACAGTTATTGGCGCTCATTTTGCAGGATGGAGCATGTGGGAAAAGGCAACAGAAGAATTAGCAGGAACTCCTAATCTCTTTGTAGATTGCAGTTCAAGCTTATATGCATTGTCTCCTGAAACTGCAAAGGATTTGATTCATGCATACGGTGCAGATAAGGTCTTATGGGCAACTGATTTTCCGATGTGGGAATCAACAAGTGAGATGGAAATGTTCAATAAAATTGATTTAACTGAAGAAGAGCGAAATTTAATTCTTTATGAAAATGCAGCTAAACTTTTAGGTTTAAAATAAAAATAAGCGCTAAACGATAATATTTTGTTAAGTTGCTATTTTCATTCTTACTTTTTCTTATTTTTCTAATTTTTATGGTTGATATCATGTTTGATGTAGAAGCTATTGAAGCAGAGTATTTTACTTTAGATGAGTTTAAATTCAATAATGGAGAAGTCTTGAAGGATGCAAAAGTTGAATACATTACCTTTGGAACTCCACAGTATGATGAAAATGGAATCATTTCAAATGCTTTAATTTACTTCCACGGTTCAAGTGGCAGCTGTTACTCTGCAAGACGCATTTCTGAAGATATGGGCAGTGGAGAGATATTTGATACAGATAAATTCTTCTTCATTTCAGTCAGTGCTCTTGGCTGTCCAGGTTCTGCAAGTCCCTCAACAACTGGTCTTATGAATAGGTTTCCAGAGTATGATATTGAAGATATGGTAAACTTCCAAAAGCAGTTCATTGAAGAGAAATTCGGAATCACTCATGTGAAAGGGCTAATTGGAAACTCAATGGGTGGTTTTGAAGTCTTGACTTGGGGATGCGTTTATCAGGATTCAGTTGATTTCATCATTTCTCTTGTAAGCAGCTTTAAGGTAGGTGGACATAACTTTGCATTAAGCAAGATCATGAATAACATTTTGGAATCAGATCCTGATTATAATGATGGAGCTTATGATTTGCCGCTTTCAGACTCATTGAAGAGAAGCTTAAAGCTTTCATCAGATGCAATGTATTGCTATGGATTGTCAAGAGAGGAATACAGAAACAACATGACAAATGAGGAAATTGGCCTTGCTATGGCGGAATTTGCAGAGGAAAGCTTAGAGGAAGATCCTAATGATTTGATTTATATGAATAACTCTTCTCTCGATTATGATTTGACAGACCAGTTGGAAAATATAACTGCTAAAGTATTGATTATAGCTATCAATCAGGACCAATATTTCCCACCAAATCTTGATGCGATTCCAATGAGCAAAATGATTAAGGATAACAAATTGCTTATTTTTGACTCTTGCATGGGTCATGTTGGCTCTAATGAATTGTTTAAGGTAAAAGATGATTTGGAAGAGTTCATAAAGGAATTTAGGAATAATTAATCAATTATTTGATTTTACTGATTTTTCATTGATTTATTTAATTTTTATTTAGAATTTATTTAAATTTTTATTTAGAAAAATATTATAATTTAAAAAAACATAATTTAATTAAGAGATTAAAAGGGATAAATATGTTAAGCGTTAAAGTTGAGGATTATGGCGAAACTGAAGATCAAATGCACTATGTAACTTATAGGGTGTCTGATTTAACTGAAAAGGAATTGGATTTTTTATTGAATAACTTGGAAGGGGAAACCATTGTGGAAGATGGTGATTTGCTCTTAAATATATTCTATTCTAGAAAATTCTTCCCATTTGCTTCAGATGATGCACATTTTAAACTTGAAGATTTCATTAAAAGGGAAGAGATTGAAATGACTTATTTCATTGCAAGCTTCTTGGAAGACATGAATTAAGTTCTAACCATAAAAGTTTTAATTATTTAAAAAAAGTTTTTTTTTTTATTTGTTAGTTTTTATTAAAATTTTAGATTCTATAAAAAAAGAGAAAATGATAAAAAGAAATATTCTTTTTATCTGATGTTTATTTACTATTTTTATTTAGATGCTTCCAGCATTCTTTCTACAGCATTGGTTGATTTTTCAGCTATTTCTTCAGGGACAATAATTTTAGGTTCTTCATTGATTAGGCAGTCCCTTACTTTTTCCAATGTGTGGAGTTTCATGGTTTTACAAATAGCTCCTTCAAGCAATGGGTAGTATGTTTTGTCTGGACATTCTGATTTGAGTCTTGTAATCATGTCAACTTCAGTTCCAATGACAAATTCCTTATCTGGGCTATCCCTTACATGGGCTAGCATTCCACCAGTACTTAAGACATGATCTGCAAGTTCTTGAACCTCTTTGTTGGATTCAGGGTGAATTAAGATTTCTATGTTAGGATATTTTTTCCTTGCATCTTCAATATCTTCCTTGTGGAATAGCTTGTGAACATAACAGTGGCCGTCACCTGGAATTGGAATGATCTTTTTGTCAGTAAATGGCTGTACGTATTCTCCAAGATTGGTGTCTGGTCCAAAGAGAATTGTATCCTCTTCTAAACTTGCTACAACCTTTTTGACATTTCCAGAAGTACATAGAATGTCTGATTCCGCTTTTGCTTCACCAAGACTGTTTACATATAAGCAGACTGCTGCATCAGGATATTTTTCTTTTGCTTCTCTGACTTCTTCTCCAGTAAGCATATGTGCCATAGGACATTCTGCATCAATATCTGGGATTAGAACTTTCTTATCCGGGTTTAGCATATATGCAGTTTCTGCCATAAAGTCTACTCCGCAGAAGACAATGATATCTCTGTCTTCCACTTCTGCAGCCTTATTACATAATTCTAAAGAGTCTCCAAGGAAATCAGCTATTTCCTGGATTTCTTTTGGTTGGTAGTTATGTGCGAGGATAATCGCATTCTTTTCTTCTTTCAATTGAATAATTTCTTTCTGTAATTCATTCATTTTTAACCCTCTTTACAATGGGATTATTAAATAATTTAGTTGTTTATATTATCTTTATTCTTCTTACTTAAAAAATTAACTATTGTTATTTTCTATAGTTTATCTATTTTTCCTGTTTTTTATACTCATCAATCAGTCTATTGATATTTTCCAATATTGTCACTTTACCGCAATCAGTGTATTTATATTCTGTAATCCAATAGCTTACCTCAACTTTAGGGCCCCATTCCGTATAGTCCTTTGAAAAGATTGTGGTTTTGCCACTTATGACCCAATTGTATTCATACATGATCTTATCAAGCGCTTCTTTGAATTCTGGGATATTCATTCCATGAGGCAAAGTCGCTATGATTCTTAGCCTGTGGTCTTCAGTTGGCTTATACATCTTGTAGATGTTTTTGCTCAAGACAGAGTTAGGGATTGTTATCTCAAAGTTGTCTTGATTTATCATTATTGTATTTCTAAATCCGACTTTCTTGATGGTTCCCTTAAAGTTATTGACTTCAATTACCTCTCCAACTTTGATTCTTTTATCGCTGATTACAAAAACTCCGGAAATGAAGTTAGAAACAATATCCTGTGATGCAAAACCTATTGCAATACCTACAACACCTAAACTGATTAAAATGCTTTCTAAATTGATTCCGAGAACATGCAATATCCATGCAATGGCTACAATAATCACTGTGTATTTCACTATGTCCTTAAATAGGTAATGGGCGGTGAGATTCAAATCGAATTTCTGCTCGAGTTTTGTAAGAATTTTATCTCCCACTTTTATACATATAAATCCACCTATTATAATCAGTAGAATATATATGATATTCTCTAAATGAAAGAGATGAAGCAATGCGTTCAATATTTGGGTTGTGTATTTCATTTTATCTTCCTCTTCCAGTCTTTTTAATCATTGTTTACAGTAAGTATGTTCTTGAAATTTATTGATGTCTTGTCTTTGCCAATGTTTATTTCAGTAAAGTCATTAGCCACAATGGTATTTTCAAATATTTCTTTTGCTTCATTTTTTATGTTTAAATCACTTGTATACCTTGTGCTTATGTGAGTCAAGACCAATAGCTTAACATTTGCCTCTTTAGCTATTTCTGCAGCTCCCTTTGATGTGGAATGGCAATTTTCAATTGCCTTGTCCTGGTCTGCATATTCATATGTTGCTTCATGAATCAAGACATCGCTTTCTTTAGCAAGTTCAATAAGATTTTCACAAGGCCTTGTATCTCCAGAGTAAGTGACTTTCTTTCCAGCTCTTGGAGGTCCCAATACCTGTTCTGGCTTGATGATCTTTCCATCCACTTCAACTTCCTGGCCGCTATGAAGCTTTCCAAAGGCAGGGCCTACGGGAACACCAAGTTCAATAGCCTTTTCTCTTAAGAAGCGAGGCTTTTTCTTTTCATAAATTGAATAAGCTATATTCGGAATGTTGTGTTCAGCAATGATTGACTTGATGATGTATTCATCAGTTTCCACAACCACTCCTTCATCGATTTCATGAATATTGATTCTAAAGTTTATCTGGAAAAATCCATAGTTGGAAATCACGCCTATAATCTTTTCCAATCCTTTAGGCCCATAGATGTCCAAATCATTTTCTCTTCCTCTAAATCCCATGGATTGAATGAGTCCTGCCAAACCGAGGATATGGTCTCCATGATAGTGGCTGATGAATATCTTGTCTATTTTCATGGGACTTATTTTAGCGTAAGTCAATTGCCTTTGTGTTCCTTCCCCACAATCAAAGAGCAGTGTGTCCTTAAAGTATTTCAAAATGATTCCTGCATGGTTCCTATATTTTGAAGGCACTGCAGATGAGGTTCCTAAAAATGTAATTTCCATAAAATCACTTAAATTAAATTTTTCAGCTATTCTAAGATAGAATTAACCAGATTAAATAATTCTTTTGTCTTATAATTTATATTTTGTTAATCTACATATATATAATTGATTTAAATATATAAAATATATTAATAGTTTAAAACATATATTATTGTAATTGATATTTGATTTTTTATAATTGTTTTCAATAATTTTGGTGTAAAAATGGATGAAATTATAAAATACATGCTTAGAGAAGATGAAGGTTTTGGAGATATCACTTCAAATGCATTAATTCCAGAAAATAAGATATTTTATGCTAAATTGATTACTAAAGATGATGGAATCCTTGCAGGAATTGAAATCATAAAGGAAATGTTTTCAGACTATGGCATTGAAATCATCTCCTCTAAAAAGGATGGGGATGCAATTTCCAAAGGGGATGTCCTTTTAGAGCTTGAAGGAAATGCTCGAAAGATTCTTCTTTTGGAGCGTACTGCACTTAATTTGCTTATGAGAATGTCTGGTGTTGCAACAATAACAAACAGGATAGTCAAAAAGGTTCATGATGTGAATCCTAAGATAAGGGTTGCAGGAACCCGTAAGACTGCGCCTGCACTTCAAAAGTATGATAAGCTAGCTATTTCCATTGGTGGTGGAGACCCTCACAGATCTGCATTGGATGACATGATTTTGATTAAGGACAATCATATTGCTGTTGTCGATTCAGTCAAAAAGGCTCTCGAATTGGCTAAAGAGAACAATAGCTTTTCCAAAAAGATTGAAATTGAAGTGGAATCAACTGAAGATGCAATAATTGCCTGTGAAAATGGTGCAGACATTGTAATGTTTGACAATATGTCTCCAGATGAAGCTCAAGATACCTTAAATGCTTTAGAGGAAAATGATTTGAGAAAAGATGTATTGATTGAGATTTCCGGTGGAATCACTGAAGACAACATATTGGATTATGCTCCATTGGATGTTGACATCATTTCATTAGGTTCAATTACTCATCAGGCAAGCAGCTTGAATTTCAGCTTGGATATGGATTAGTTTGATGGATTTATTTCCTTTAGTCATATTGGAATTTGATAATTTTTTAAATTTTTGTTTTATTGGATAAAAACCTTTTCGGCTTATTGGCTTATGGATAAGTTTATATGCCTTATTGCTTAATATAAATATAACTTTTAATATGAGGTGAAATTATGGCAAATCTTGAAAAGAGTATAGAAGAAAAACTCACTGAAGTATTTAAAGGTGAATTTGAAAAGGAAGATTTTGAATTGAATTATCTCATAACTGATGATGTAATCACTTTCTTCTTCCCAATAGCAGAAGGAAAAGAGCTTTCACTTGATTCAATCGAAAAGATTTCAAGCATTATCGATGGAAGATTTGAAGGTTCCAATATTGTAAACCAAGAATACAGGTATGCATTCAATCTGGATCCTTGTGCTGACTAAAATTATTGGTTTTTAAAATAAAATTTTATTTATTTCTTATTTATTATTTTTATTATTATTTTCACATCAATTTCATTCCCAATTTTTTGCTGTTTTTTAAATTTTTAAATTTTTAAATTTTTAAATTTTTAATATTTTTTATATTTTTTTCATATTTCACTTTGTTTCAGGAATAGTATATTATTCCTATTTTTTACAACAATTTTCATTGATTTTTCAATTAATAATTTTTATATTTTTCACATAATTCATAATTTTAAAAAAGGGATTTTTCAATTTTTATAAGCTATCAAAATTATTGACTTTTGCTATAATTATTCATATGGTTATAGAGTAAACTATATGAAAAAATAATCATAAAATTAAAATAATGCGATACCTTTATATATTCCTTTAAACAAATATATTATTACATCTAGATAAGCAAAGGGATTTTTTAGATTCTAAATCAATTTTTATTAAAAAATAAAAATAATTTCTTATCTAAATTTACATTTCACTTGCTTTTATGATTTATTTAAAATTTAGATAAATTTTATTAATATTAAAATTTTTATTGTAATTTTCATACTTATGATAAATTTTTATGAACTAATTATTGCATTAGCCAGTTAATAATTCAGTTGTAATCAATTATTAATAAAATTTATAATATTTACTATGGAGACGTTATTATGGCTGAAGAAGAAATCAATAATGTTGAAATCGAAGAAGAGGAAGATGAATACTTACCTTTCGCTAAAGCAGAAGTTGTTCGTTTAATGAAACAAAACCTTGATGATGACAAAATGATCAGGGAAAGAGTAAAAGTGGAAATGAACAAGTTTTTAGGAGACATCCTCAAGCAAGTTTGTGAACAACTCAATGAGTACCCATACACAACCATTGAGTACGAAATGCTTAAAGAGTCAACCTATCCATACACTAACATCAAAAGAATCAACCAAGAAAAAGAAAGAATTTTATTACACTTAAACGCTATTAAAGCAGATTGTGATGCATTAGCTATGGATGTTCAAAAGACTCTCAAATTAAAAGATGTCGTAGAGGAAGATGAGTTCACTCCATTATCTATGACAAAACAAGAAGAAGATGAAGAAGAAATAGAAGAATAAATCTTCTAATTTTCTTATTTTTTTATTTTTAATAATTTTATTTTTAATATTTATATCAATTCAATTTTAACTACTTTTTTTAATTATTTAATTTTTTTAAAATTTTAATTTTTCAAATTATTTAATCTTTTAAAATTTTCACTATTTTTAAATAATTAATCAATTACAGTATAACCTGTTTTCAGATTTTTAAGTTCCTCATCAGTTAATGGCTCAGTCTTTGCACGAACATCCATGATTTTGCTTTGTCCGAATGGATCTTCGATAAGCAAGAGAGTTTCAAGCTTACCATCTAAAATCTTGTGCAGGTTTTCAAGAACAATCTTTCCATTTTTTTGAGAGGTTTCATCTGTAAACATATTCAATGCCCTTTCAGTTGCTTCTATGAATCTTACAATAACTCCTTCAACATTTGAGATGTATCCTTCAGACTTTGGACCAGGTTCAACTTTGATTCCAACTTCTGGAAGTGAAACTGTAGCTGACTGGGATCTGACCACTCTTGAGTCCAAAGATTTTTTGGTAATTAGCAAACTATGTTTGGCAGGGTCTTTCTGTTCAGTTGCCAAAACATCATTATGTCTGAATCCACATTTTTCACATTGTATGGTTGATTCAACAACCTCTCCAAAATAAGCAAGTTCATGAGTTTGAGTAGTGTAAGTTGCAGTTCCTTTTCCTCCACATACTGGACAATCCATTTTCATTTCTGCACTTTTTCCAGTTGTAACATCATCTGTGTTCATATTAATTCTCTCCTTTATTAATTTTCATACTTGTGCAATAGCTATTGATAATTATTAAGTCTAAATCGTATAATTTGAATAGTTGATATTAACTATCTATTTTAGATTTCATTGATGTAGATATAGTTAACTATATTTTAAAAACTAATTAATTTTCAATATTTTTTTATTTTCTATAATATTTTTTAATTTTCTATAATATTTTTATTTTTTTAATACTTATAATTTTTAATGAATTTTACTTAAATTCAGCATCCTAATGAAAATTTATCAAAAATATTAATTTAATAAGTTTTATGCTAATATTTATTAATAATAATAAATATATAAATACATTAGGATAAATTCTATAATGTTGGATATTGTATTATTTATTGCATTAGTATTTAATATATTTTATTTGAAAAAATTCAATGTTTAACAATTTATCATATTATATTTTTATCAAAATTACACAATTTTTAAAAGAGGAGTGATCACTTGTATTCTATAAATTCTGTTGAAGATCTTCAAGAATTAAATCCTTATATTATAGTAGGATGTGGAGGTGGAGGAGAAAAGTTCTCTAACCTCGAAGGGATTGAAACAGTAGGATTCCTTGATGATAACCCTGCAAAACAAGGAAAACCTTTCTGTGGTCTTGAAGTGGCATCAAACTTATCAGATTTATTTGAATCTACTGAAGCAAATACTGTAGCAATCATGTTGCCTATTGGAGCTGAAGGAACCGCTTTAAAATATGCAGTTCAAGCATTGGCAAATGGTAAGAATGCAGTTGTTTCATTTAGATCTTTATCTTTATCTGAAAATGAATCTTTATTAAAACTTGCTGAACAAAATGATGTTTGCATTAAAGAGATTAGTCCAAGATTGGATGTTGTACGTAAAATATGTGGTGTAGCACCTGAAAAATGCTGTGAAGTATTGCCTAAAATCTCATATGAAGCAAAGGCACCTGTTATCTTTGTTGGAGGTACTTCCCAAGAATGCGGTAAAAGAACCACTACCAAATCCTTAGGAATTGAAGCTATGAAAAGAGGAATGAAAGCTTCAATCATTTCCACTGATGAAATGGGATTGGAACAGCCTACTGCATTCAACTTCAGAGCAGGAAGCTTATCTGCAATGGACATTCCTTCAGCTATCTTAAGTTCAATCAAGTATGTTGAGGAAAATGACCAACCGGACATTATCTTTATCGAAGGGCAATCAAGCTTAACTGAAGATGGAAACCCTCACCCAAGAGGATTGTCTGCATGTATCCTAATCGGTGCAGACCCTGATGCAGTTGTTGTAGGTCACAGACCAAACCACCCATATCGTGAACCAAGGGGTATCGATTATGAGGTAAAAGCTATTGAAGCTGTTGTACCTACCACTAAAGTCGTCGGATTATCCATTAACTTAAGAAATGCTGATGAAGACATGACTTTAGAAAGCTTTGAAGAAAAATACGGCTTGCCTGCAGCAGATATGTATTCTGGTGGAGCAGCAAAAATATTGGATGCAATCTTAGAATATTTGGATAAAAATTAATTTTTAGTCATTTATTCTATTTCTTTTTTATTATTCTTTTAAATCTTTTTTGAATTCTATTTTTTAAATCCATTTTTCTTAAAAAAATAATAACTTTTATATCTATAAAAAAATATATACTTTAATGTAACAAAGTTTAATTTATTAAACTTTTAAATTAATAAACAAATTTTTTATAGAATATTATAAAATTTTTAAAATTTTTTTAAATTTATTTAAAATTAATTTAATCAATTTTATTTATCGAATTTAATGGAAGATCAAAATGAGTTTTACTGATAATTTAAAGAAAAGCCTTGGTTTTGAAGAAGATGACTTTGGCAGTGCATACGGAATTAGCGATTATGGAGAAGATGAATTTTTTGAAGAGGAATTCACTAGCATTTCTCCAGAACAAACTTTTTATGAAATCGTTTTAATCAGACCAAAATCCGTTGATGATATGGATTACATCTTTGACCAAATCGTTGAAGAAAACAATCCTGTAATTCTTGATTTAAAATTCCTTGAAAAACAAAGTCAAAAAGACTTCAGACAAGCTGGAGAAATCTTAAAGATTTTAAGACACCAATATGGTGCAGAAGCAATCTTGCTTTCACAATCTGAAGACAAAAATCTAATTATTGTAACTCCATCCAGAGTTAAATTAGTTAGAAAAGATTAATTGGGACAATACTCATATTGTTTTTCCTATTTACTTTTCTTTTTCTATTTTTTTAATTTTTTTCAACTATTTTAAATCTTTTTTTATAATTTTTATCAATTATTTAATTTTTTTAATTTATTATTTTCAATTTTACTTTTAGGGTGGTATTATGAGTCATGTGGAAAGATCAGCGGAATTATTCGGATTGAATTTCAATTGTGCACAGGCTGTTTTTGCAAGTTTTTCTAAAGAATTTGGAATTGATGAAAAACAGGCACTTAAAATTGGTGGATGCTTTGGAAGCGGAATGCGTAAAGGTGAGGTTTGTGGAGCATGCACTGGTGCATTAATGGCTTTAGGATTAAAGTATGGTCAAAGTGAAGTCGGGGATGCCGATAGCAAACTAAAGTCTGATGATGTTTGCGTTAAATTCCTAGAGGAATTTGAATCTAAAAATGGTTCTTATATATGCAATGAATTATTGGGATGCGATATAAAAACTAAAGAAGGAGTGGAATATGCAGTGGAAAATAAGCTTTTTACTGAATTATGCCCTAAAATGGTGGAGTCTGCTACATTGATTGCAGAAAAATTAATTAAGGAATAATTATTAAGTTATTCCATTCATTAAGATTTTTTTATTTTTTTTTTTTTTTTATTTATTTATTTATTTATTTTGCTATTTAAATATTGAAAAAACTTTTGATTTATGATAATTTTTTTAATTTAAATATTAAAGAACTTTTTAGCATTTTCAAATGCTACCTTATCAATCTCTTTTTTATCATATCCTAATCTTTTTAGTGTTCTTACTGTTTTTGGAACAGAAAGTGGATTAGATGGCTTATTGCTAATATCACTATTCAATAGGAATTTATCAAAGCCGTATTTGTCCAATATTTCAATCGCCTCTTCGACTTCCATCTTTTGAGGCTGTACAGTCAATCCTATGGTGAATTCCTCATCAATTATCTCTTCAATGGTGTTAAGATTTATATGATCAATGACAACAAGTTTTGGGTTGATTCTTTCAAGCACGATTTCCTTAATGTCCTTTAGGACTTCAAGCTTATTTCTTCTTGGAGTGTGGATGATTACTTTTGATTCTGTTCTATCTGCCAATTCCAATTGCTTTTTAAAGACTTCCTTTTCCAAATCAGTATTTTCATCCAATCCTATTTCTCCAATCGCTATAATTTCCTTGTTTTCTATCCAAGTCTCTAATGCTTCAAATATGATGTCATTATCCTCCAATGCATTAACTGGATGAATTCCCAGTGCAACCCTTAAGTCAAGACCATATTCTCCGGCTCTTCCGGGTTCAAAGTTTAGGATTCTATTCAAGTGGTTTAAAAGTATTTTAGGGTCATTATCAATTTTATATGGGTAGTATGAGCAGGTAATTGCGGTGTCTATTCCGCTAATGAACATCTTTTCAAAGTCTTCACTGCTTCTTGAATCAGCATGCATATGTGTATCAATCATATTTTCACCATTATTTTTTTTCTTTGGAATTTAGCAATTAGATATTTTTCATGTTTATATTAAAAAATCACTTTCTAATTATTATTTGATTTGTTTTATATATTATTTTTTCTAAAATACTTTTAGATTCAATATTTTTAAAAAAATTTACAGTTTGACATCAATATTGATGTCATCTTGTAATTGTTGTTCATGTTTTTCTAGCATGTTTATATATGTGTTTATTAAAATAATAAATTGAGTTAACTATCCGTTAACAGATTTTATGATTAAATTTATAACTTTTTCACGTTATTTATTTAATGTAGGGATGTTTTGAGTTAGGGGCTTTGCATTTTTGTTTGTTTTGTTCTTGTTCTTATTTGCTTAGTTTTATTGGGCAATAAATAATTTTACATTTTTTTAAAATTATGGTTTGTTTAGTTTATCAATTGGTTTGATAATCTATAAATGGTGGTAATATGTATTATTTCTCAGTTGTTGGAGAAGAGTTGAAATTTTTAAATAATTCTGATATTAGGATAAAAGTCTTGGTGGATTTATTGGATGGGCCTTTGAAAATAAGGGATATAAATAGGAAGTCTCTATTGAGCTACAGCTCAATTTCAAGCAATATTCATAAGTTGTGTGATGAGGGATACGTAGAGAAGATTCATAACAGCTTTCAATTGACAAATTTAGGGTTGATTTACATAACAATATTGCTGGATTTTAGGGATGTGATCTCAACAATTACCAATAATTCAGATTTTTGGTTAGATCATGATATCTCATCTTTGTCCCTTGATGATTTAAATAGACTATCTTCTTTGGAGGGCTCTGAATTGATTAGATGCAATTCAATGGATATTTATAGGACACATAAAGAGTTCAAGCGATTATTTAAAAATTCTAAAAACTTGAAAGTCATTTTCCCATACCTTCACCCAGAATATCCTAAATTGATTAGAAGATTGGTCTTAAAGGGAATCAAGGTTGAATTGATAGTTTCTAAAGACATCTTGGATGGTTTTATTGGGGATATTGGAAAGGATGTTGTTAAAAAAGGAATTTATGATGGCAATTTTTCCATAAAATACTTTAATGAGGATGTTAAGATTGCTCTTGCAATTTCACATGAATTCGTTACAGTGGGATTGTTTAAGCTAGATGGAACTTATGACCAAAACAGATTATTGCTCTCCAATAGGAAAAGGGCAATTAGTTGGGGATTGACTATTTTTGACTCATATGATGAAAATGCATTGCCTTTGATTTTGGATTGATTTTCAGGTGATTTTATGTTTGATAAAGAGGATTCACGAAATAGATACGATGATTTCATTACTGTTCGCTTTTTATTGGCTTCTAAAATGAGGCCTTTGCTTTTGTTACTGTTGTCTGATATGGCATATGACTTAAATGACTTTAGGGAGGAATTGGATAAGCCTTCTGCTTCAATATTGCATGGATTGAAGGAGTTGGAACGCATTAATCTAATCAAAAAGAATTTCAAAAGGTATTCATTATCCTCTAAAGGTGTCCTATGTTCTGCAAGCTTGAAGAAACTTTTTATGGATTTGTATATTTTCGAAATCAATAGGGATTTTTGGCTCAATCATTCAATCGAATCAATTCCAAGTGACTCCTTTAGAAACACCTATTTGCTTAAGGATTCTGTTTTTGTAGAATCTGATGAGCATAACCTGTCAAAGTCATTCACAAAGTATCTGGAATTGTTGAGCAATTGCGGAAATATGGAAATCATTCTGCCTATATTCCTAGAGGAACATTTGGAGATCATCTTGGAAAATCTGGAAAATGGGGATAATTTGCTTCTGATTACAAATGATGAGGTTCTCACTTCCTTAAGGAACTCAAAGTATTATGGGGATTTAGCTGATTTCTCTAAAAAGGGACAGGTTATCATTAGAAAGGTGGATTATGACTTAAAGGTGTTCTTGACAATCTGTGATGATTTCATGTCCTTGAGTCTCTTCTTTAAGGACGGACTTTTTGACAATTCATGCTTTATTCTCAATGAGCATTCTGAGGGTATAAAGTGGGCAAAGACATTATTTGAAAAGTTTTTTGAAAAGTCAGTTAGAGTGCTTTAAGGCTAAAATAGGTTAAAAAAAGTAGTTTTCTTAGTGCAATTTAAAGTTAAATTATTAATTTTAAAAAGCTAAAAAATAGTAAAAAACAGTAAAAAATAGTAAAAAACAGTAAAAAAATAGTAAAAAGTATACAAGTTAATAAAAAGCGTAAGTTATTAAAAAAATAAAAAAAGTTAAAGAAATTTAAAAGTTTATTGAAGTTTTGCTTCAATAACTTCTTTTAAATCTTCTATTTTTACTCTTTCTTGTTCTTCAGTGTCCCTATCTCTTATTGTAACAGTATTGTCTTCTTTTGTATCAAAGTCTACTGTAATAGCTATTGGAACACCTACTTCATCTGCACGAGCATATCTTTTTCCAATGGTTCCTGAAGTGTCATTGTCTACAGTGAAACCCGCTTCACGAAGTTTGTGAGTGATGTCAATTGCTATTTCACCGAGACCTTCCTTGTTCATCAATGGGAAGACACTTACTTGAATTGGTGCAATCTCTTTTGCAAACTTGAAGTATTCCTTTTCAAATCCGTCTTCTTCAGTCTTAAATGAATGCAATAATGTGCAGTAAAGGATACGGTCGATACCGAATGAAGGTTCAATTACATGAGGAATGATTCTTTCCCCTTTAACTTCCTCTTCAATATCTTCAAAGATCAAGTGCTCTTCAAGAATCTCGAATGTGCTGTCAAGTTCAAGGATGAATTTTCCTTCACTTTCGATTTGTTCCTTAAGTGCCAAGACTTCATCATCTGATAAGTTTTCAATGTAAGTTTTTATTTTTGGAGAATCTCCTTTGAATGCAGGTCCGAATAGCTTTAAGTTAGGCTTTACGATAGTTTTTGAGACGAGTTTAGGTTCATCGTATTCCATGTAAATGCTTAATTCCTCATTACTGAACTGGCTGTGTGCAGTTAGGTCATAGTTTCCTCTGTCTGCAATACCGATGATTTCAACCCAACCGTATTGGTCAGTCAAGCATTCAACGTCCCAGCAGTCAAGTGCATAGTGAGCCATTTCTCCAGGCAAGTGTTGTCTGAATCTCAATACTTCATCAGGAATTCCTAATTCCTTCAAGAATTTTCTTGCAAGATATAATTGATAGATCAATGTTTCAGAGGACACGACACCTTGGTCTAAAGCTTCTTGAGCAGTGATTTCCAAGGTTTCCTTATCATTCATTTGAACATCTTGAGAGGATAAGTATAATATTTCATCAGCTATTTGGCTGAATTTAGGATGAGTCTTGTCTTCAGGGTCTAGGAATATTTCCGCTTCAGCTTGAGTGAATTCTCTTAAACGAATAACTCCTTGTCTTGGTGAGATTTCATTTCTGTATGCTTTTCCAAGTTGCACAGCACCGAATGGGAGCTTGTTTTTAAAGAATCTGGATAATCTTTTGAATAGAATGAAAATTCCTTGAGCAGTTTCAGGTCTCATGTATCCTACTTTGTCACCTTTTGCTCCGATTTCAGTCTTGAACATTAGATTGTAGTTCCAGATGTTTGCCAAGTCTCCACCACAGCTTGGACATTTGATATTGCTTTCCTTCACGATTTCATCCATTTGGCTATTTTCCAAGCTTTCAACATCTTCGCCGATTGCCTCTTCAATGATGTGGTCTGCTCTAAACACTTCACCGCAAGAGAGACATTTGGTCATAGGATCAGTGAAGTTGTCAACGTGACCTGATGCCTTCAATACTTCTTTAGGCATTACTGTAGGTCCTTCAATTTCGTGGAAACCTTCTCCTGCAATGTATTGCTTTCTCCACTTTTGCATGATGTTATTCTTTAAGCTTGCTCCAAGAGGTCCATAATCTGTAAATCCAGACACTCCTGAGTAAATCTCAAAAGATGGCCATAAGAAACCTCTTTTACGTGCAATATTAAACATTTTTTCATGATTCATTAATATTTCTCCATAATAAAATAATTTTTTAAATTAATTAGAATAATTAATTAGAATATTTAATTAGAATATTTAATTAGAATATTATTGAAATAAGTTATTATAATCAAATAATTTAACTTAATAATTTAACATTTTAATTTTTCTTTTTAATTATTATTATAAGTTTTTATAAAATTAAATTCCATCATTAAAAAAATAAGTTAAATTAAAAAAAGTAATTAAAAAGTATTAGTTAATTATTTTTTATAATCAACTAATTCTCCAATTCTATTTAATACAGAATCAATAGATTTTTGGCTGTAATTCAATTCAATAGCATCGAACTTGCATGTTTGAACACAGTGCCCACAACCAACACATTTGTCTTGATCAATGCTTATTTTTCCATCTTCAATATAGATTGCATTTCCAAAGCAAACGTCATCATCTAAACATTTTCTGCACATCTTACAGTTATAGCTTACTGTATGCACTTCAACGTCTTCAAGCCTCATCACCTTATTGCTGATGTCATCATCCAAGTCTGGAAGAACTTTCCATAGGCAACAGCAAGGGCAGCAATGGCAAATTGTCAAGAGTTTTTCCTTTGGCCTTACATTCATCCAAACGCCATCTATTTTGTTTCTACCGATAACATGGCTTAATCCTAATTCATCTGCCTTGTCAACATGTGCTAAGGCCTCTTCAACAGTTGCGCTTCTACCGTATTTTGAAGCTATTTTCCTGCTTGCAGGGCCAATGAAAATACAACCGAAGTCTTGAGGGTAATCCTCACAATTTGCAGAAGTTCTGCAAAGGCATTTGTGCATAATGACAATATCTTCAGCTTCTTTTATAACTTCCTTGATTATTTGGCTCGGCACAAATTCAGAGTCATCTTTTTGGAAGCTTTGGTTGACTTCAATGTTTGTAGTGATGGTCTTATTGACGGCATTTTTGTTTGGAAGGACATAAACTTCATCATCTTCGAAAAGGATTTTATCAATGATTTTTTTAAATATCCTTGATCTTCTTGTCATTCTAGAAAGGAAAAATCGTGTATGGAATGTGTGCCCAACTAAAAATGTAGTTACATCTTCATAATATCCTTTTCTTCTGTCTTTATCGTCCATAGTTTAGTACCTTGAATTTTTTATTTTATAAGTCTAATATAGATATAATTCATTAATATTTAAATTTTTTGATAATTTTTAAAGTATAAATTTTTTTTATTATTTATCATTGTTTTCTTCTTCTATCTTTTTATTCAATCGTCTTAAAATGCCTTTTAATGTATGTGCCTCTCTTCCAGTAATGAAAGCTCGATTGATGATATTCCTGAACACTTTCAATCCGTTTTTCTTTTTATGATCGGGAATGGATAATGTGCTGATTAGCTTTTCCATATCACTTAACAAATATTCCTTTTCAAGTGCAGTGCTTTCTTCCAATCCTTCAACTGGATAATTGTTTCTGTTTTTAAAGACTTCATAAATGATAACTGCAGCGGCATGTGAAATGTTCATTATAGGATAACTTGGGTCAGTTGGAATGCTTACAGTGATGTCACACATTTCTATTTCTGCATTGGTCAATCCGTTTCCTTCCCTTCCAAAGAGAATGGCTATCTTATCGTTGTAGTTCATTGACTTTCCAAGTTCTTCCGGTTTTATTGGAATCCTTGAGAGGTTATAACTTCCCCCAGGGGCTCCTGTTGAACCGACAATAAAGTCAATTTCATTGTCTTTTACAAAGTCTTCAACGGTATCATAAATCAATGCATTTTCAACAGTTTCCCTTGCATGCATAGCTTGATAATAAGCTTCATCCTTAAGGGTGCATGGGTTGATTAGAACTAATTTATGGAGTCCGAAGTTACCCATGGTTCTTGCTAAAAATCCAACATTTCCAGGAGATTCACATTCTACAAAAACAATATAAATGTTTTCCTTTAGGCGTTTAGTTTCTTCATCCTCAACTATTTCCTTAACTTTGCCTCTATCGCTTGATTTGTTTTTGTTTTTCATGATAATCTTCTGTTGATTTTATTGCCTATTCGTCATAAGCCATTTTAAGCAATTGAATAAGATTTAATATTTTTACGTTTTCAAGACCAATTTCGTTCAAACCGTCTTGGATGTTGATTTGACAGAATGGACAGATTGTAGTAACATAATCTGCACCTGTTGCTTTAACCATCTCTGCTTTGTCTTTAGCAAGCCCTAAAGCGATTTCAGGTTTTCCAGATTTGATTCCTCCACCTGCACCACAGCATTGGTTAGGAAGTTCAAGTTCTTCAAATTCAACTCCAGGAATCATTTCAATGATTTTTCTTGGCTCTTCTCTAATGCCTTGCCCCCTTGACAAATGGCACGGATCATGCCAAGTCACTTTGGTATCCACTTCCTTCATTTTGCTTGTATCAAGCTTGTCAATGAGGAACTCACTGATATCTTGAACATTGAGATTTGAACCGTATTTAGGATGGTCATTTTTGAGGGTTGCCCCACAACCTGCACAGATAGTGATAACTTTATCATAATCCTTGAAGATCTCCTTGTTCTTGTCTACAAGCTCTTGGACTACATCAACTTGGCCTGTCCTTAAAAGAGGTGAACCGCAACAGACTTGTCCTTCTGGAATGTCTATCTCAATGTTGTTTGCCTTTAATACATCAAGTAGTGCATATCCTACCTCTTGGGCTCTGTAATCCACCATACATCCTGTGAATAATGCAACTTTTTCCTTATCTTCATTATCATCAGTATAATATTTGCCTTCTTCATCCCATTTCTTATGGATTGTTTCAATGAATGGCTCTTCAGGTTTGCTCACGCTTCTTCCGCTTGCTACAACATTATCCTTGAAGACCTTATGAGCATCAAGAGGTCCAAGATTTCCAGCATAAGCCATTGCTCTGAGTTTTTCGATTGCATCCCCAAAGCTGTTGATGTTTTTAGGACAGATTTCCCCACATTTTCCACAGCTTGTACAGGAATACATTCCGCTGTCAAGAGCTTCTATCAATCTGTCATATTCATCTCTTGGATCAAAGTCAAACTTGGAGATGTATCTTAAGTAGTAAGGTCCGAGGAATTCTTCATTGAAGTGCTTTACCACCGGACAACTGGATAAACAGGTATAACATTCAATGCAGCTTCTAACCTTTTTGGTATCCTTGATGTCTTCAGGCTTAAGCTTTTCATGGGAAGTTTCGCTGTCACAATCCAAGCTTAACTGCAATTGCTTTACCTTTTCATCAGCTGAACTTCTATCCACAATCAAATCCTTTATGACTGGGAAATCCAATGGTTCAATCAATACATTATCACTAATTTCTGCCTTACATGCAAGTGCACCGTTTCCATTGATTTTCACTCCGCAGGAACCGCATTGTCCTGCAAGGCATGAGCTTCTAAAGCTTATGTCAGCATCATATTTTCTGTTGATCTCTTCCAATGCATCAAGCACTTTCATTCCAGGATATTCTTCAATTTCATAAGATTCAATATGAGCTTCCTCATCAGTTTCTCTGTTGAATCTTTTTACATAAACGGTAATCATAGCAATCCCTTTTTAAAACTATCAAATAATTATTTTATCAATATGATTTTTAAATTAATTTTATATTTTTCCTTAAATTGCATTTATTTATTTTTATATAATAAAATAATAAATCATTTTATATATTTTTATTTATTTAATTATAAAGTTTAGTATTTTTTAATCTCACATTTTTTATGTCACAATTCTTTTATCTAATCCTTAGCAACCACTCTAAAATTTCTTAAAAATGCCATGTATTAAATATATAAAGAAACTAATATCTTATTATGATAATTTATGAAATTTTATAAAATTTTATGATATTTTAGCGAATTTTAATTATTATCTTATATTTACAATTTAATTAAAACTTTAGAGATTAATCGATTTATGATTTTTCATCGTTATTTTAGAGAATGATATTAATTGATTGGTCTCGTGTGTGGTGAATTTATATGGCTTATGATCAATTAGTAACTAGTGAAAAAGGAGATAAGCTTTTCCTTTTAGGTAATGAAGCTGCTGTTAGAGGAGCTATTGAAGCTGGCGTATCAGTTGCAGCAACTTACCCTGGGACTCCTTCTTCAGAAATAGGAAATATTTTATCTGTTGTTGCTAAAAATGCAGAAATGTACTTTGAATTTTCTGCAAATGAAAAAGTGGCTATGGAAGTGGCAGCTACTGCAGCTGCAAGTGGCCTTAGATCATTTACTTTCATGAAGCATGTAGGATTGAATGTAGCTGCTGACTCATTCATGACAACTGCTTACTCTGGTGTTAAGGGAGGAATGATTATCCTTGTAGCGGATGACCCTTCACTTTTCTCTTCACAGAATGAACAGGATACAAGAAACTATTCAAGGCTTTCTTCCATTCCGATTTTAGAACCATCTTCCCCTCAGGAAATTAAGGACATGATGGTTTATGGATTTGACTTGTCTGAACAGTTTGGAATTCCAGTGATTCTCAGAACAAGCACTCGTGTATCTCATATGAGAGGAATTGTGGAATGCGGTGAGATTGAAAAACCTAAATCCACAACCAAGGAAACTGAATCTGATGGACATTGGTTAAGAGGATATTTCGTTAAAAATCCAAGGGAATTTGTTCCTGTTCCTGCAAATGCTCTTGCAATGCATGAAAGACTTGCAGAAAAAATGGGAAGAATGGAAGAGACAGCTAATGAAAGTCCAGTTAATGAGGTTTATTCTTTTGAAAATGGATCACTTCAAGGTAAATATGGTATTATTTCATCTGGAGGTGCTTTCAACTATGCTTATGATGTAGTTTCCCAAGAGAATTTAGGTATGGATATACTTAAAATAGCATTGTCTTATCCTACTCCAAAAGATTTGATTTATGACTTCTGCAAAAACTTGGAAGGAATCTTTATTGTAGAGGAAGTTGATCCTGTACTTGAAAGGGATGTCCTTGCTGTTCTTGGTGAGAATAATTTGGATTGTCCTGTTTACGGCAAGTTCGATGGAACTTTCCCAATGGTTCATGAATACAATCCAGACATTGTAAAGGAATCCATCAATAAGGTTGTTTCTGATTTGGCTGATGATGCTGAGTTTAAGGAAGAGTACAAATCAGAAAATGGCAAAGAGCTTGACGGAGATTTAATAGAAATCGTAGACAAGATGGAATTTACTGATGGTTTGAATGATTTGATTGAAAACATTCCAACAAGAGCTCCAACATTATGTGCGGGCTGTTCCCATAGGTCTGCTTATTATGCTGCTGTAAAGGCTTATGAAGAACTTGGCTATGCTAAAGAGGATATGATATTCGCTTCTGACATTGGATGTTACACTTTAGGAATATCCCCTCCATATGAAACTGCAGACTACTTGCTTGCAATGGGGTCATCTGTAGGTGACGGTTGCGGTTTCTCAATTGCAACCAATCAGCATGTTATGAGTTTCATTGGAGATTCAACATTCTTCCACAGCGGATTATCTCCTCTTGTTAATGCAGTTCACAATAAGAACAAGTTTGTGCTTACAATTTTAGATAACAGAATCACTGCAATGACAGGAGGTCAGCCAAACCCCGGTATTCCAGTTGATGGAATGGGAGATGAAGCTCCAGCTGTTTCCATTGAAGATATTGTAGAGGCAATTGGAGTCAAGTTCCTTAAGATTGTAAATCCACATAACATAAAGAAGACTGTTGACATTTACAAGGAAGCTCTTGAATACGATGGTGTTGCTGTTGTAATTGCAAGATACCCATGTACATTAATCAAGGGACAAAAGAAAAAGGCGCCTATGGTAATCAAGGACAATTGTGTCAAATGTCTTACTTGTGTAAATACTCTTGCATGTCCTGCAATCTCTTATCTAAACGATAATGTAGTTGTTGATGAGGCACTTTGTAAATCATGTACAGTTTGTATACAAGTTTGTCCAAATAAAGCTATTGGAGTAAAGAAAGGTGATTAAGATGGATAATAATGATAATAACAATTACAGTATTTACATTTCCGGTGTAGGCGGTCAAGGAATTATTAAGACATCTGTAATCATTGGTGAAGCTGCAATGCTTGAAGGTTATGATGTTGTGATGAGTGAGATTCATGGTATGAGCCAAAGGGGAGGATCTGTGTCAACTGAACTTAAGATGGGAAATTTCAAATCCTCAATTGTAGAGGAATCCAAGGCAGACTTGATTCTTGCATTTGAACCTATTGAAGTCTTAAGGGGATTGAATAAGGCAAACAAGGACACAACTTTAATCTTTAATACTTTCCCTATTGTGCCTTCAACCTTAACTCAAACTGGAGAGACCTATCCTGAACTTGATGATATTGTAAAGAATCTTAAGGATAATTTTGATTCAGTTTATCCAATTGAAGGAAATGGGCTTGCAATAGATGCTGGAAGCATCTTATCATTGAATATGGTGCTTTTAGGTGCATGTGTTGCAAATGATGATTTCCCACTTTCAAAGGAAACCGTCGAAACTGCAATGAAAAACAATTTAGCTCCTAAATTCCATGATATGAATTTAAAAGCTATTGAAAATGGTTATAATGCAATTAAAGACAAGCTTTTATAGCCTTCGGCTATAAAACCTTGACAAAAATCTTTTTATTAGTTGGGAGTTTCCAACTATTTCTTTTTTATTTTTATTTAAACTTTTTTTTAAAAATTATTTTATAAATAATTCTTATTTTCCATGTAATTTTATACCGCATATTTTACATACTGTGTCTTCTTCCTTAACTCTATTACCGCATTGTGGACAATATTTGGGAAGCTGTGGCTTAGTTGACTTGACTTTCTGATTAAGGAAAATGTCTTCTCTGATTTTCCTGTTTTGAATGAGACAAGCTCTATCCCAATCATGTTCCATTAGTGTCTTTTTTACAAAATAAGCTTCAACCATAGTATCATATTGGCCGTAATTTTCTTCCCCTCTTATAACACAGAACTTACGTTCCTTATGGTTGAATACGATTTCCCCTTCAAGGTCTTTTTTAAATTTCAGGTTTCCTTCAATACGTCCCCTTGGGCGACTTTCAGGAAATGGGGGAAGATCCATATTTTCATACTTGTTCGGCAAGTCGCATTCCACAAGAAGATCATAGTCAAACTTGCAATAAAACAAGCAATCCCTTTCATAGAGTGCATCGGATAGTTTACTGAATTCTCCGTAATCCTTATTGTTATATTTGATACGATATTTCTTACCTGACTTTACAATATTTCTGTAAAAATATCTTATATTATTAGTTTCTATCCTAACACCTCCATTCAAGTCGATTAGATGCAAATTGCCAAATTATAAGTTTATAAAATTTTTAAAAAAATAAGAAAAAATAATTAAATTTTATAGTAATATTAGTATGTTTTAATAATATATTAAATTTTTTAAATCAATTTTTTAATCAATTTTTTAATTAAATTTTTAACTCATTCCAAATCAATTCTAAAAAATTTAAATACTTCTAATAATTCTTTTATAAAATATTTTAAATTTCTTCCAATGCCTTTTTGGTAATTCTAATTGCACCGGCACTGTGAATGTGGACGGTTTGGTTTTCATCATTTTCTGCAATGTATTCCAGTTTCTCCAAGTAAGGCTTTACGCAATTGGGGTTTCTTTTTCCAACCACTCTAAACATTTCAGGAGCTTCTATCCTAAGCTTTTCATGGCTGTCTGTAATCATTTCATAAAATATGTCAAGCTTTTCACAAAACAGTTCTGGAGCATTGGCAGCTATGTTTTCACAAGTCCAAATAAATGCATGTCTGACATTTTCGGTTTTGTCATATTTCAGTTTCATCAATGTGTCAATATAATCGATTATCAAATCTTTGTCAGCTCTTCCTATCCTTCCAATTGCATTGGCTGACCTTTCCCTCAATTCGGATTCATCATTTTCAAGGTAACCTGCAATGTCATTGATATGTGGTTCTATTTCTTCAGGATATTTCAAACCCGTTTCTCCAAGAAGCCATAATGCCTTTGCCTTTACAGCAACAGAATAATCCTCATTTAATTTAAGTGCAACAAAATCTACATTTGCTTTCCAGCTTTCCTTATCCTTTGTAATGGTTCTCAATTCTTTTTAAATCTCTTTATCTGCATGGGTTGACATATTATTACTCTTCTTTATAAAACTTCATTGATTGGACTTATTAAAATCTATTAATTTTCACTCATAATTACTAATAAAATTCTCTTAACGAATATATTTAAGAATATCTATTTTTTCATCTTCATTATTTGCATTCAGTGTCACGTTTTTGCATTTTGCATTTTTCAATTTTCATTTCATCTTCATTATTTGCATTTCAGCATGCAATTTTTGCATCTTGTTAATTTGGATAAGTATTCATTTATATAATGATAATCTAACTAGTATTATCTAAAAACGAATGGAATTTCATTAATCATTTTAGAAATTTAAAAAAAACAAATTATAATTAAGTGTGATTTTATGTCTGAAAGTGAATTATATAGTAGAGCAGAAAAAAGAGTGGATGAAAAAATGGGATTTTATCACCATTTATACAGTTTCATTGCAGTAAACATAATTCTTATCATTATAAATGTCTTGTTTTCTCGTGGTGAATGGTGGTTTTATTGGGTAACCCTTTTCTGGGGAATCGGTTTAGTATCCCATTATCTTAAAACCTTTGTTTTCTTTGAGAAATTTGATGAAAAATACAGAGATCAAATGATAGAAAAGGAAATGGAAAAGATGAGAAAATAATCATGGATTTTAAAAATGTTTATTTTATTTAAAAACAATATTTTAAATTGATTATAGTTATTTTAAAAAAATTGTTTGGTAATTTTATGAAAGTGAATTTGTTTGTTTCAAAAGACCTTGAGGAGCCTTATGCAGAAATCTATACAGATGCATTGACTGACAATATTCAAAAGGCAATGGTTCTTTTGGAAAATGAAGAGGAATACGAAGAGGAAGGAATTGGTGACAATTCAATATTGGCTGTTAAGAAGGGACAGGATATTGTTCTTTTGGACTTTGAAGACATCTTCATGATCAGAGTTGAGGAAAAGCAGGCCAAGGCCTATACAGAGGATAAGGATTATTTGGTCAAAAGGCCTCTCTATCAGATTGAAGAGAATCTTGACTCTAATTTCGTAAGGGTTTCAAAGACCACACTTGTCAATTTGAGAAAGATAAAAAGAGTGGCTCCTTCCTTAAGGGGAATGATGTTTATTGAGCTTAAGAACGGATTGAAGGATAATATTTCAAGGAAATACTTATCCGATTTTAAGGAAGCTCTTAACTTATGATATTTATTGATTATGCTTATTTGTAAAGGTGGTTATATGAAATTGAATTTAATAGAAAGATTATCAATGGGAGCGTTTGTAGGATGCTTCGTTGTAATGCTTGTAATGGTATTGGGGTCTTATATTGCAGGTCCTCGTAATGTATCATTCAGCGGTTTGGAAATAATAAATGCATTCTTTGGATCCATAGTGGTTGGATGGGCATTTTCCTTAAGCGGATTGATTTATGATAAGGAAGAGGTTCCATCTTCACTTCAAGTCATATTTCAGATGGTAATTGGTATGGGTGTATTGTTTGCTGTGGCGGTTTACTTGAAATGGATGCCAATCAGCTTAGGAATCGGTCCAATAATTACTTGGATTGTAATAGCATGCATCTTTGCTGCATTATTCTGGGCAGGATTTTTTGTCTATTACTCTCTTCAAGCAAGAGATATAAATAAAAAATTGGAATTATCCAATAGATAGATAACTATAAATTAGATAATTCTTTTTTATTTTTTCTTTTTTTAACTTTTTTTTATTATTTTGTATTAATTTTAATTGTTTTTTCTATTTTAATTCTATTTTTTGGTAACTCCAGTTAATGTTCCATCTACAATGCAGTCAAAGTCAACCTTGTCGAGCCAACCTGCTTTGGTAAACATGTCCATGTATCCAACACCAATGATTTTCCCATCATCCTTTAGGATTTCTGCAATGGTTTTATTTAAATCATCCACATCGGTATTGGCTTTAGGCATGGTAAGTCCACCTAATAAGACTACTGCATCAGAACCATGAGGGTCAGATATTTCTTCATTAAGTTGCATTCCATATGGTTTGAATTCAAACTGATGGCATTTATCGATGTCAGTCCCACTAATGAAATGAGATTCCTTATCTCTTATTGCATATGAGAATAATGCTGCAAAAGGAGTGCAGACACCATGAGTACCTAAAAAAGTGACCTTTTCAACATCACCAACAGCTTCCTTAAATGCTACAATGTTCCCATTCAATCCTTTAAATTCACTAATTGTTTCCATGATTTCACATCCTTTAAATAATTAAGTATTCTTAATTAATCATTTTCAAATAAAAATATATAAAACTTATTTTAAAATTATTAATAATGAAAACTATAGCAAATGGATTAATCCTAAAAGGCACTGATTTAAGTCCTGTAAAGGAGAACATTGTCATTGATGATGAAAATAATATCATTGAAATCTCCAAGGATGCGGAAGAAGGAGAAATCATAGACTCATCAAATAAGATTGTATGCCCAAGTTTCATAAATGCACATACACATATTGGAGATTCCATCATAAAGGACGAGGGTGATGGCTTAAGTCTTGATGAAGTTGTAAAGCCTCCTCATGGAATAAAACATCTTGCATTGGAATCTGCAAGTGATGATGAGCTCATTGAAGCAATGAGAGAATCAATGTGGGATATGTACAATCTTGGAATCAGCCATTTCATAGACTATCGTGAAGGTGGTCTTGAAGGTGTCAAGCTTATCAAGGAGGCATCCAAGGACATCCCAATAACTCCAATCATTCTTGGAAGAGATAGCTCCTTTTATGGTGAAGATCCTGATTACCATCAGGTGAAAGTGGCTATCAGAAAGCTTCTGAAGCATGCAGATGGGATTGGATTAAGTGGGTTTGGTGAAATTGATACAACAGTTGCTGAAATAATCTGTGAAAAATGTGAAGCAGCAGGAAAGATATCTTCAATTCATGTAGCTGAAAATGAAAATAACCAATTTGTATCTTTGGAAAAGACAAGTAAAACTGAACCGCAAAGAGCATTTGAAGCGGGATTCAATCAGGTTGTCCATATGACCAATCCAAAAAATAATGACATTGATCTTCTTTCCAAATCAAATAGCTCTCTCACTATATGTCCAAGGTCAAATGGTGCATTGAGTGTTGGAATCATTCCACTTTTTGAAGTTTTGAAAACTGGAGTTAAGCCATTGATTGGAAGTGACAATATAATGATAAATAGGCCTAATCTATTTAGGGAAATGGAATTTACATTAAAGATAATGAAGGGTTTCTCTAAGAATTACATAGCGCCTGTTGAAGTATTGAAAATGGCAACAACCAATGTATGTATAACAGATTCAATCAGTGGTAAAATCAATAAATCATGCATTGAAGAAGGACAAAATGCTGAATTAATGATTATAAATCAAAAGTCAAACAATCCATATCTAAGTTTAATAAATAGAACTGAAGTGGATGATATCATTAATATTTTTTAAATAATGTTTTTCAAGATAATTTCATCTTGAATTATCATTTCTATTTTTGATTTTCTATTTTTTTTTATTTTTTATCCTATGAAATCCTTTATCAAATCTTCTATTTCTTTAGGTTTTTCCACCATCATCATATGTCCAGCATCTTTTAATAATTCAAATCTGCAATTTAGTGCATCTGCCACTTCACGGCCTCTTTCAGGGGGAACTATCTTATCGTATTCTGCAGATATCACCAATGCTTCTGCATTCACATTATCGATTTCCTTTAGGTTGTCAAAATCTGCAATTGCCTTTGTTTCAGCAACTCTGTCCTCTACGCTAAGTTCCTTTCCTTGAGGCCTCATTGTTTTCATGTTTTCAGGAATCTTTGTTGTAGGTGCAAATATGTTTGCCCTCATGATTTTGCCGTATTCCTCTTTTGTAACGTTTTCAACAGTCAATCCATTCTCTTTAAGAAGATTTGTTATTGCTGGATCTGAGCTGTCCCCTTTTGTTCCGATAAGGATGATCTTTTCAAAGGCATCTGAAATTTGGCTCGCTCTAAGCACAATAAAGGAACCCATGGAATATCCTATGGCAATTGGCTTTTCTAATCCAAGCTCATTTGTAAAGGCTACAAGGTCATTTGCAAGGTCTTCAAGTGTATAGTCTCCCATTCTATCGCTTTCTCCATGGCCTCTGCAATCAATTGTATATACTTTATATTTGTCAGTAAGACCATTTATCATAAGAAACATTGTTTCCTTGGATGAAGAGAGTCCATGAACAAGAATAATCTCTTTGCCATCTTCATAACCTGATTCATCATATGCAAGTTTAATTCCATTTGCTTCAATAAATTTAGTCATGATTTACAGTTTATTATTTTAAATATAAATTTATTGTTGTTATTTTTTAATTTAAAGTTAAATGGGTTAATTGTTTTTTATTTAAGAGTAAATAATCCCTCATGGAAAATGATAATTTTTTATAATTCTTTTCAATCCTTTCCATCAACAACTATTTTAAATTTTTCCAAAAAATATATTATCATTGCATTATATAAATTAAATCAATTAAGAATAAAAGTTTAGTTATTAGCTAAATTTAAGTTTATTAATTATTTTTAAGTGATTAAAATGGGTGAACAGTTATATAAAAAGATTTTATTGCCAACAGATGGTTCAAAATATTCAGACATTTCTGAAAAACATGCATTATCAATTGCAGCTACAAACAATGCTGAAATAATCGCTTTAAGTGTTATTGAAAACTCTTTTTCAATAGGTCTTCCAGATTCAGAAACCATTTCTGAAGTGAACAGATTGCTTAAGGACGAGAATGAAAAGAACCTTAAGAAAGTTGAAAGGCTTAGAGATGAATGTGGAATGGATGTGAAAATCACTACAATGGTTAAGGAGGGTTCTCCTGCAAGGGTAATTCTCGAAACAATTGAAGAGGAAGACATAGACCTTGTTGTTATTGGAAGTTCCGGCAAGACTGGAATCGACAAGTTCTTGATGGGAAGTGTAGCTGAAAAGGTTGTCAAGTCTGCAAAATGTTCTGTCTTAGTTGTTCATTGATTGCATTTAATGGAGTTTTAAATGAAGGAAATAGATTTTGATTTGGAGAACAACCCATTCATAAACTTCTTGTCATCAAGATATTCCATGTCTGCAAGGATTGATGTTGAAAACTTGTGGATTAAATCAAAGGAGCAGGATTTGTCCTTTTTTGTCATGTCACTTGGAGCATTGATGAATGCATTGAATGATATTCCTCAAATGAGAAGAAGGATCATTGATGGCAAGGTCATTGAATTCGAATCCTTGGATGCAGTTTGCCCAATAATGGATAAAGAGGAGACAGTCTTTAAGGAAATAAGGATAGAATGTCCTCAAAGATTCTATAACATTCTAAAATGGCATGATTATGTTGTGGATTATCAGCTTAATGTTTTGGAAGGAGTTGATAAGGCATTTGATGTGGATACAAGGGAAAGGGATAAGATAAACATTGCTAATTTTTCATGCATCCCTTGGGTTGATTTCGATTCAATCACCAATGCAACTGCTGCGGGAAATGCAATCCAACCTTTAATCACTTGGGGGAAGGTCAATGAGAATTATGAGATGACTGTATCCATAACAGTTAGCCATATATTTGTAAATGGGTTGGAATTGGCTAAGTTCTATAAGAACGTTCAAGAAAACTTTGACAGTTTGCTTTAATTTTTGCATCATTTATGAGATTTTCATATGGATTTTTTCTTTTTTCTTTTTTCTTATCTGTTCATTATTTTTTTATTTAATTCATTCTTGCATATTTCTTGATTTTTACAAAATTTACATAGTATTTTTTTTGCTTCCTCAATATGCTTATTTTCTAATAAAACTCATTAATTCTTCTTTATTTTATTTCTAGAGTGCTAATATTAATTTTAAATAATTCTAGTTTCCCATTAGTTTTTGAAACTTGCCCTGCTGAATTATGAGTTTTTTAATGAATATATAAAAAACTATAAATCTTGCTTTTTTTAATTAAATGGGTATGATTTATGCATATTTTTATTTAAAACTTGTAATTTATTTATTTTTGATTAAAATAATTATATTTTGGCCTTATTTTATCTAATAAACCAATATTCTATCTTTTTTATCTTTAATTGTTAAAAATCATTTATTTTTTGTTTAACTTGAATTTTTGTATTATTTACATTAATGAAATATTTTTCAATGGGTGATTTTATTTTTAACAAATATCCTACTTTTTTATTTGATTTAAATGAATCTATGTCCTTTAAAATTTGGATTTAAAATGAAAAGATTTATATAAGATTAACCAGTTAATTTTAATCAACATTAAAAAAGAAATACTGATGCTTTAGTCAAATAAAGCCCAAATTTTAATTTTTAATGATTAGATTATATTAAAAAGAAATTTGTTTGTATTGTTTGTAAGATAATAATTAAGAATTTAATTATTTTTTAAAAACCATTATTGACATATTTTTT